>CAZTGY010000479.1:0-2031 GCA_964613445.1 uncultured Chromatiaceae bacterium
GCCGTCCGTCGGGCTCGCCAGGATCCAGCGCGACAAGCCGGACCTCGTGATCCTGGACGTGATGCTTCCGGAGCAGGACGGCTTCGAGGTCTGCCGGACCATCCGCAAGACCAGCTCGGTGCCCGTCGTCATGCTGACCGCCCGGGGCGAGGTCACTGACCGGATCGTGGGCCTCGAGATCGGCGCGGATGACTACCTGCCCAAGCCCTTCGAGCCCCGGGAACTGGTGGCCCGCATCCAGAACGTGCTCCGGCGCGGCCGCCCCCGGAATGACGACAAGACGCTGCGCTTTGGCGATCTCACCATCAACCTGGAGCGGCGCTCGGCGGAGCTCGAGGCCCAGCCCCTCGACCTGACGACGATGGAGTACCAGCTGCTGGTGCTGTTCGCCACCAATCCTGGCAAGACCTTCACGCGGGACGAGATCCTCAACGAGTTGCGTGGCATCGACGCGCAGCTCTTCTCACGGTCGGTGGACATCCTCGTCAGCCGACTGCGCCAGAAGCTCCAGGACCTGAGCCGGCAGCCGCGCTTCATCAAGACGGTCTGGGGCACGGGCTATGCCTTCGTCGGCGAAGAGGTGCAGCCCTCGTGATCAAGGAGATCAGCCGCTCGCTGTCGGCCCGACTGCTCGGCATCTTCATCCTCACCGCCATCGTGTATGCGGTGGTGGGGCGCTTCGTTTACCTCCTGGTGCTCGACCAGGACTTCCTGCGGGAGGTGGTCGGCGCGCACATCTCGCTCCACGCGGACTACGTGCTCAACGACATCGGCTCGCCGCCCAGCATCGACCGGGCCCGGGCGATCACCGAGCGCGTGCCCGTGGACATCCGCCTGAGCGGGCCCGGCGTGGACTGGGCGTCCGATCCCGGTTTCCCCCAGATCGACGAGATTCCCTTCGGTCCCATTCCCATCGACTTCCTCGGCCTCGACGAGAAGAGCCAGAAGAACCTCGAGAGCTGGGCGCGGAACCTGAAGCTGGTCCGCTTCGGGGAGTACCGGCGGCACGCCTTCGTGGAGCTCGTGCGCGACGGCTACAAGATCATCATCGCATCGCCGCGCATGTCAGAAACCCCGCGCCCGGACTACACCCAGCCGGCGATCGCGCTCATCTCCATCATCGTGCTGGTCGGCTGCTACTTCGCCGTGCGCTGGCTGGTGCGGCCCATCAAGTGGATCCAGAAGGGCACGGCCCGCATCGGGCAGGGCGACCTGGACTACCGCATCCGGGCCACCCGGCGGGACGACCTGGGCGACCTGGCCAACGAAATCAATCACATGGCCGACGACGTCAAGGACATGCTCGAGGCCAAGCAGCAGCTGCTGCTCGCCATCAGCCACGAGCTGCGCTCGCCCCTGACCCGCGCCAAGGTCGCGCTGGAATTCCTGGAGGATGGCCAGGTGAAGCACGATCTCCTCGGCGACGTGCGCGAGATGGAGAAGCTGATCGCCGACCTGCTCGAGAGCGAGCGCATGAACGCCGGCCACACGACGCTCCGCCGTTCCAGCATCGAACTCGGGGCGATGCTGCAGTCCCTGATCCACACGGAGTTCCAGGACCGGTTCGACCGGATCAACCTGCACCTGCCGTCCGAGCCCGTGGTCAGGGAGGTGGACGCGGTGCGCGTGCGCCTGGTGGCGAAGAACCTGATCGAGAACGCGCTGCGCTACACGCCGCGGGACGGCCCGCCGGTCGAGGTCGAGCTCGCGGCCAAGCCCGGCATGGTGACCCTCCGCGTCCGGGATCACGGCCCCGGCATCCCCAAGGAACACCTGCCGCGGGTCACCGAGCCCTTCTACCGGGCCGACCCGGCCCGCAGCCGGAGCACCGGCGGCCTCGGCCTCGGGCTGTACCTGGCAAAGCGCATCGCCGAGGCCCACCGCGGGTCCCTGGTGATCGAGAGCGAGCTCGGCCAGGGAACGCTCTGCACCGTCACCATCCCCGACTTCGTGGCCACGGAGGCCGCATGAATAAGAGTAGGAGCGCCTTCAGGCGCGACCCCCTCCGGCGAGAATCGAGTCCGCGAGTCT
>CAZTGY010000480.1:0-863 GCA_964613445.1 uncultured Chromatiaceae bacterium
CATGCTGCCTTCGACGGCACTCACGACGGTGACCGCGTGCGCTGGTGAGAGGGCGATCATGCCGACCGCAACGACGACGCTCGGAACTGCTCCCGAAAACATGCTTCTGTACCCCAATTGAAACCCCTTCGAATGCGGGTCGTGGCGGGTGAGCCCAGTCGGCCGCCCGCTCTTTTCCGAAAGACAACCCGAAGATTGGTTAAGAATTCTTGGCAGCGGGCGAAGTGAGCACCTCAGCCCGTCCGCGTCCCCCTGATATTCCGGTGGGAAATTATCTTATAACCAGGATCGCGGCAAGCCGCCTGACAGCGCGCGCCACCCTGGGGCGCTCCTCCACGTCGGCCGCGCTGCGGCGCATCTCACCCGGCGTCAGGCCGAACACGTTTTCAGCAGAAACAATACGTATCAACCAGGTTCCTGGAGAGTCACCTGAAAAAACCGATTCAAGGGCCGGGTAGCGGCTTGCCCGAGAAAATACCAAGCTTTATGTAATGTAGAGAGTTGTAGTGGTCGGGATCAAGTCTATACACTCCAGCACGCAGGTAAAAAGTTATAAGCTTGTGCCTGTGGGTTATTTATCTCGAGTTGATCGCCCGTAGCCACCAGACAACGATGCGGTACTCAACCGCGGTGCGACCCGGGCATTTTCTCGCGGCGACGAATGATTTCAGAAAACTCCAACCAGGGGGATCAAAGTGAATTCGAATCGGTGGACCACGAGCGCTGCGCTGGCCGCAGCGGGAATTTTCGGCCTGGCCGGGCAGGCCCTGGCCGTTACCAAGACGACGAACATCGCCGGCAGCATGAGCCCGACCCAGGAAACCTGCCTGCAGGGCCTGGTCAATGCGGTCGGCGACGGCGAA
>CAZTGY010000480.1:873-2020 GCA_964613445.1 uncultured Chromatiaceae bacterium
AAACTGCATGTACAACGGGGGTCCCGCGGCCGACCCCAGCATGACCCCGACCTTGGCTTTCGGTGAGGTCACCGGCCCCTACAATCACATCGCCTACTACGATTCCGTGGCCACGCCGGCGTCCTTCCAGACGACCATCAGCGGTAACGCGCGGCTGGTCTATGCGGCGACGGATGGCGACGGCAAGATGTCCCAGAAGGTTGCTGGTACGGTCACCGTCGACGACGGCGGCAACGGCTACGGCGCAGGCGACCTCATCAGCTTCTCGCTGACCCTGACGTCTTCCGGCACCGGTTCCATCGTCCGCGTCTACAGTGGCAACGCGGTCGTGGACAAGTACGACAGCATGACCCAGGTGCTGGCGCCAACCGTGGCGAACTTCGCCACGGCGAACGGCTCCGGAGGCTTTGATTACATCATCGGTTCTGCCGGTTTCCCGTCGGAGCCGCGCCAGACCTACACCCAGGCCGGGACCTGCCTCGGCCTGCCGTTTGGCTCTGCCGAGTGCGGGCACTCCTTCAGCAGCTTCGGTACCACCAACACCCTCGACCCGGACTTCTGGGCCGGTGCGAGCGTGGCGGGCCTCGGGAGCCTGGAGGGCAACCTCGGTGCCAAGACGACGGGGACGGTGGTGAACCTGCAGTGCATCGACGGCAAGTCCTCGGCCGGCGTGGAGAGCAATGACTGCAAGGACAGCCAGGCGTCCTACGCGCCGTGGGTGATTGGCCCGAACGCGAGCGGAAGTGGTGCGACGGGCAACTCGAGCACGCCAGGCTCGGTCCGCGCCACGGCCGAGGACGTGTCATGGGACCAGTTGGTGCTGATGGTGTCGACCAATGCGACCGGCCGGGTCGTCAGCGTGAAGGGCTACAACGTGGACGACTACCGCGTCTTCGGTCAGCCGCGCTGTGGCGACAACACGGACGGTCTTGGCGCGTACATCCTGGTCTGCAACTCCTGGACGTCCGGCTACTTCTCGGCCTCGGCCCAGGATACGGACGCCGACGGCCTCAATGACAATGACGACAACTGCCGGCTGGTTGCGAACAACACCGGTGCCGGCGCCCAGTGCGATTCGGACGGCGACGGCTTCGGCAACCGCTGCGACGGCGACATGAACAACAACGGGTCGACCAACGCCCAGGAC
>CAZTGY010000481.1:0-2018 GCA_964613445.1 uncultured Chromatiaceae bacterium
CGGGCGTGCGGGTTGAGGATCTGGAAACGTTCGGCCAGCGCCGCCAGAAGCGCAATGATCACGGCGAAAGCCATGGGCTGAAACATCTTGCCTTCGACCCCTGCGAGGGCAAGGATCGGCAGATTGACCAGAACCACGACTAGGACACTGACGAGGCTCGGCGTGAACACTTCCCGGGTCGAAGTGAAGACGGTGTTGAGGCGCTCGTCGAGATTCAGCAGGCGGCCCATCTGGTGCTGACGCTCGCCGAGCCGCAGGATGCAGTTCTCCACAATGATCACGGCCCCATCGACAATCAGGCCGAAATCGAGCGCGCCGAGGCTCATCAGGTTGGCGGACACCTTCGTTGCGACCATGCCGGTCATCAGCATCAGCATCGACAACGGGATGACCAGGGCTGTAATAAGGGCCGCCCGGACGTTGCCGAGCATCAGCAGCAACACCGCCACCACCAGCGCGGCGCCTTCAAGCAGATTGTTGCGCACCGTCGCGATCGTCTTGTCCACGAGCACTGTCCGGTCATAGACGGGTTCCGCCGTCACACCCTCGGGAAGGGTTTTCGCGACCTCGGCCAGTCGCGCTGCTACGGCGGCGGAAACCGTGCGGCTGTTTTCACCGATCAGCATGACGGCGGTACCGAGCACGGTCTCCTGGCCGTCATGGGTAGCAGCCCCGCTGCGCAGCTGCTTGCCCAGACCCACGTCGGCAAGGTCCCGGATGCTGATGGGGATGCCGTCGCGGTGGGTCACGATAATCCGCTCGATGGCCGCGATGTCCCCGACCTGGCCGGGCGAACGAATGAGGTACTGCTCGCCATTACGCTCGATGTAGCCCGCCCCCACACTGGCGTTGTTCTTCTCCAGCGCGGCCACCACGTCGTCGAAGGTCAGGCCAAAGGCCAGCAGGCGGGCTGGATCCGGCGTCACGTGGAACTGCTTCTCGTAGCCACCGATCGTGTTGACTTCGGTAACTCCCGGCACCAGCCGCAGCTGAGGACGAATCACCCAGTCCTGAAGTGTGCGAAGCGCAGTGGCATCCCACGGCTGGCCATCTGACTGCTTGGCGCCGGGCTTGGCGTCCACGCTATAGAGAAAAATCTCGCCAAGACCGGTTGCAATGGGACCCATACCCGGCTCTATGCCCGCCGGCATCTGGCTCTTGGCTTGTTGCAGGCGCTCGTTGATGAGGTTGCGGGCAAAGTAGATGTCCGTGCCATCGGCGAATACCACGGTGACCTGGGAAAGGCCGTAGCGGGACAGCGAACGGGTGTACTCCACGGCGGGCAGGCCGGCGATGGCTGTCTCCACCAGGTACGTAATCCGCTGTTCAACCTCCAGAGGCGAGTATCCCGGTGCACTGGTATTGATCTGGACCTGGACATTGGTGATGTCCGGAACGGCGTCAATCGGCAGACGCTGATAGCTCCAGACGCCAGCGCCGGCAATGACCAGCACCAGGAAGAGGACCACCCAGCGCCGGGCAATGGAAAAACGCAGCAGGGCGTCAATCATGACGGAAGACCTCTAGTGCTCGTGCTCGGCTTCGCCCTTACCGAGCTCGGCCTTCAATATGAAACTGTTGTCGGCGTCGTAGCGGTCGCCGGCTTTCAGACCGCCGAGGATTTCCGTGGCCTCGTCGTCGCTGCGCCCGACTTCCACGGGCTGTGGCCGGAAGCCCTCCGGTCCCTGGGAAAACACGACGGTGCGCTCGTCCAGGGTCTGCAGTGCGACGTTTCGGACGGCCACGGGCACTTGGCTCTCGGCTAGAGTGACGTCGACTGTTACGTACAAACCCGGTGCCCAGAGACCTTCCGTGTTGTCGAGCAGTACGCGGGCTGTAAGCGTCTGGTTGGTCGCGCTGCCGAAGGGCGCGACATAAACCACCTTTCCCTCTGCGGCGTGGCCAGTCTCACCGCTCTTTACCCGCACGGACTGTCCGACCCGGACCCGGCTCCGGTCCCGCGGGAAGAGCGATACCTCCACCCAGACCGTCGAGAGATCCGCCACCGTGAACAGCGC
>CAZTGY010000482.1:0-2017 GCA_964613445.1 uncultured Chromatiaceae bacterium
TTCTCCTGGGGCGCCGTGGCCGCCGGGGCGGGCCTGGGGCTCGCGGCCTGCGACCGGGCGCCACCGTCCCCGGGCACGCCGGCTGCCGGGAGCAAAGACCAACCTGGACAGAGGGTTAAGCTGGATTTCTCGAACCCGGCTGACAACCTGAAGGCCTTCATCAAGGTGACGGGCGACCTGGATCCGGCGGTGGAGACCGTTGGCTGGTTCGGCGGCGACATCTTTGCCGTGCTCGGGCCCGACAGGCCGCTGCAGAAACTCGTCGGCGTCGAGGGCTTCGGCGTCCTGCGCGTGGCACCCCAGCCCGACGGGCGCTACCGGCTCTTCAACCGGGAGCTGGCCTATTACAAGGATCCGAAGACCGGCGAGTTCCTGGACACCTGGACCAACCCCTTCACCAACGAGCAGGTCGAGGTCAGTCCCATCCACAACAAGGTGGTGAATGCCGAGATTGCGCCGGTGATGAAGATGGATTTCGACGGCACCGCGGTCGAAGTGCCCTTCAGCCCCCCGTGGACCTTCTTCGATGACAAGGCCTTTTCCCTCTTCGAGGTGCACGCGGCATTCCCCAACCCCATGACGCCGGCGGCCTGGCCCCGGGAGTCGGCGGGCCCCGTGACGCGCATCAGCGAGATGTTCCAGCGCTTCACCAGCCTGTCCCAGCTGGAAGATCCTGCCCGCACCAACGCCGACTATTCGGGTTCCTGGACGCGGATTGGCCCCTGGCTGCCCTGGATGCTGCAGGGCCAGGCGCCCGGCCACCTGCTGTATCGCACGAACATGGACCGCACCGGCACCGCCGACCGGCTCCCGGCAGCCCTGCGGGCCCGGGCCGAGAAGCGGCACCCGGAGTTCTTCCGGGCGCCCGGCGACGAGACCTGGGGCGGTCCCAACGATTCCAGCTTCAGCGTCTTCATGGCGGAGAACCAGCCGAAGGCCTGAGGGTGGCGTAGGAGCGCCTTCAGGCGCGATTCAGCCGTAGGAGCGCCTTCAGGCGCGACTCAACGTCTCCCGATCAGGATTTGTGTCGCGGCTCAAGCCGCTCCTACAATAAGCGGCATGATCAGCTTCACCCTCAACGGCGAGCCCATCCAGGTCGATGCCCCGGATGACATGCCGCTGCTCTGGGTCCTGCGTGACAAGATCGGCCTGACCGGCACCAAGTACGGCTGCGGGATGGCACTCTGCGGCGCCTGCACGGTGCACATCGACGGTTCGGCCACGCGCTGCTGCGTGCTGCCGATTGCCGCCGTGGCGGGGAAGGCCGTGACCACCATCGAGGGGCTGGGCACCGAGGCCAACCTGCATGCGGTCCAGCAGGCCTGGATCGACGAGCAGGTGCCCCAGTGCGGCTACTGCCAGCCGGGCATGATCATGGCCGTCGCCTCGTTCCTCAAGACCACGCCGGATCCCGACGATGCGGCGATCAATGAGGCCATCACCAACATCTGCCGGTGCGGCACCTATCCCCGGATCCGCAAGGCAATTCACCGGGCTGCCGCGGCGCTGCGGGCCGGACTTCCGACCGCTGCCGGCGCCTGACGGTCCCTCACCCCGCTTCCTGCGAGTGACAAGCATGCTGAACAGACTTCGTTTCGCCGCGTCCGCGCTGATCCTTGGCCTGCTGATGACCGCCTGTGCCGAAGGTGGTGGTGGCGCCCCCGCGGCCCCGGCGGCCAGCGGGTCCGCACCGGCGGCCGCCGACCTGCAGGCGCTGCTGGCCGCCGCGGATCCGGAGAAGGGCAGCGTGCTGTTCCTGCAGTGCCGGGCCTGTCACAGCCTCGAATCCGGCGGTGCCAACAAGGTCGGGCCCAACCTGCACGGCGTCTTCGGGCGCAAGGCGGGCCTTGCGCCGGGCTTCAGCTACTCGGAAGCGGTCACGCAGTCCGGCATCGTGTGGTCCGCCGAGACGCTCGACCACTGGCTGGAGCGTCCCAGTGACTTCCTGCCGGGCAACCGCATGGTGTTCGTCGGCATCCGCAGGCCCGAAGACCGGGCCAACCTGATCGCGTACCTG
>CAZTGY010000483.1:0-2005 GCA_964613445.1 uncultured Chromatiaceae bacterium
ACGAGCCCTGCTCGGCGCTCGACCCGATCGCCACCGCGCGCATCGAGGACCTTATCGACGAGCTGTCCCAGAAGTACGCGATCGCCATCGTGACCCACTCGATGCAGCAGGCCGCGCGGGTGTCGAACCGCACGGCCTATTTCCACCTCGGTCGGCTCGTGGAGGTCGGCCCGACCGACAAGATCTTCACCAACCCCTCCCACAAGCTCACCGAAGACTACGTGACCGGCCGCTTCGGCTAGGCGCGCGGCCGGCGTCCCGACGCCGGCGGGCCGGTTGCGGCCCGGAGCATTACGAAGTCATTTCCGCATGGCTTCGATTTCATCATTCCGTAACACGCCGGTAGCAAACTGCGCCCGTCCGCCGCGATGCCATTGGCCCGTGGCGGTCACCAATCAGACATCCACAGTCGACGAGGACACACCATGAAACGTGCGGCATACACACTGGCCCTGGCGCTCTTCGGGGGGCTGACGCTGAACGCGCCGGCGGCGATCGGCGCCGTAACCGACGAGCAGGTGCAGAAGCTGATCGAACGGATCGAGGCCCAGGACCGGCGGATCGCGGAACTGGAAAAGGCTGCTCAGAAGCCCGCGGCGGCACCGGCGCCGACGGCTGCCGTAGCCGCTGCTCCGTCCCCGGCAACCCCGGCCAAGCCCGCCCCGTCCGCCTGGGCCGAGAAGGTCGCCATCCAGGGCGATCTCCGGTACCGGTACGAGAACATCGACCAGGAAGACGCCGACAGCGACCGCAATCGCCAGCGCATCCGGGCCCGGGCCGCGATCGTGGCCAAGCCCCAGGACAACCTGGAACTCGGCTTCGGGCTCTCAACCAGCCAGGACGGCGACCCGATCTCGAGCAACCAGACGATCGGCAACGGCGGCTCCCGCAAGGACGTCTACATCGACCTGGCCTACTTCAACTGGGCGGCGCTGGACGGGCTCAATGTCACCGGCGGCAAGTTCAAGAACTTCCTCTTCCGGCCCGGCAAGCACGCCCTGCTCTGGGACAGCGACTGGAATCCCGAGGGCTTCGGCGCGACCTACGCCAACGGGCCATTCTTCGGCAACGTCATGGGTACCTGGCTGGAGAGCGACAGCAACAGCACCGAGGAATTCACCTTCGGCCTCCAGGGTGGCGTCGCGGTGCCGGTGCGCGAGGATGTCAGGCTGACGGCGGGCGTTGGTTACTTCGACTTCGGTACCGCGGGCAAGGGCACCTTCTTCGGCGGGGATACGGCGTTTGGCGGCAACAGCTTCGATCCGCTGACGAACCAATACCTGTTCGACTACCAGCTGCTGGAGCTCTTTGCCGACGTGGGCTTCAAGCTGGCGGGCCTGCCGATGAGCGTCTTCGCCGACTACGTGAACAATTCCGACGCGGACGAGTTCGACACCGGCTGGGCCGCGGGCCTGCTGGTCGGCGGCGCCAAGGCCAAGGGCACCTGGGAGGCGAGCTACGCGTACCAGGACCTGGAAGCCGATGCCGTGTTTGCCGCACTGACGGACTCGGACTTCGGCGGCGGTGGCACCGACAACAGCGGCCACGTGCTGCGTGGCGCCTATGCACTCTCCGACAAGTGGAACGTGGCCTTCAGCTACTTCATCAACACGATCGACGAGAACGCCGGCGACGGGCAGGACTACAACCGCCTGCAGCTGGACATGAACTTCCGGTACTGATCGGGCCAACGAAAGAGGGGGCGGCATCCACCGGATGCCGCCCCCTTCAATTTTCTCCGCGCAGCGGGTCAGGCGGCCCGCTGGCCGACTCCCCAGCCACCGGCGTGGTAGCCCTTTGGCAGGCCGGCTTCCGGCGTGAAGCCGTACAGCTCATCGGCGGGCAGGGCCTCCGCGAGAATCGACCGGACCTTCAGCAGCTTCTCCACGTCGATGCCGGTCCTGAGGCCCATGGCATCGAGCATGAAGACGAGATCCTCGGTCACTATGTTGCCGGTCGCGCCGGGGGCGTAGGGGCAGCCGCCGAGGCCTCCCAGGGAACTGTC
>CAZTGY010000484.1:0-1999 GCA_964613445.1 uncultured Chromatiaceae bacterium
ACCTGGCCGCGGTGACGAAGGACATCAACGTGGTACTCACCGACTCCCAGGACTGGTGGCCCGCCGACTACGGCAACTACGGGCCGTTCTTCATCCGCATGGCCTGGCACAGCGCGGGCACCTACCGGGTGTCCGACGGCCGCGGCGGCGCGGGTGGCGGCCAGCAGCGCTTCGAGCCCCTGAACAGCTGGCCCGACAACGGCAACCTGGACAAGGCGCGGCGCCTGCTCTGGCCGGTGAAGCAGAAGTACGGCCGCAGCATCTCCTGGGCCGACCTGATGGTGCTCTCGGGCAACGTGGCGCTCGAGAACATGGGCTTCAAGACCTTCGGCTTTGCCGGCGGCCGCCTGGATGACTGGGAGGCCGAGCTGGTGGACTGGGGCCCCGAGAGCAAGTGGCTCGAGGACCGGCGTTTCAGCGGCAATCGCGAACTGAAGAAGCCACTGGCCGCCGTCCAGATGGGACTCATCTACGTGAACCCCGAGGGCCCCAACGGCAATCCCGACCCGCTGCTCGCGGCGAAGGACATCCGCGAGACCTTCGGGCGCATGGCGATGAACGACGAGGAGACTGCCGCGCTGATCGCCGGCGGCCACACCTTCGGCAAGGCCCACGGCGCGGGCGACCCGGGCAAGTGCGTCGGCCCCGAGCCGGCCGCCGCGGGCGTCGAGAAGCAGGGCTTCGGCTGGGAGAACAAGTGCGGGACGGGCGTGGGCCCCGACGCCATCACCAGCGGCCTGGAGGGCGCCTGGTCGGCCAACCCGACGGCCTGGACCATGCAGTACCTGGACAACCTGTTCACCTTCAACTGGGTGAAGACCAAGAGCCCCGCCGGGGCGACCCAGTGGGTTCCCGACGGCGACGGCGCGAAGTTCCTCGTGCCGGACGCCTTCGATCCGTCGAAGCGCCACCCGCCCATCATGTTCACGACGGACCTGTCCCTGAAGGAGGATCCCGCCTACCGGGAGATCTCCCAGCGCTTCCTGAAGAATCCGGCGGAATTCGAGCGGGCCTTCGCCATGGCCTGGTTCAAGCTGACCCACCGGGACATGGGCCCCCGCGCCCGCTACGTCGGTGCCGAAGTCCCGAAGGAGGAGCTGAGCTGGCAGGATCCGGTGCCCGCCGCCAGCTCCCCGCCGATCGATGCCGCCGACATTGCGAAGCTGAAGGCCGACATCCTGGCCTCGGGGCTCACCGTTCCCGAGCTCGTGAGGACGGCCTGGGCCTCGGCCGCCAGCTTCCGCGGCACCGACATGCGCGGTGGCGCGAACGGCGCGCGCATCCGCCTGGCGCCCCAGAAGGACTGGGCCGCCAACGACCCGGCGGAGCTCGCGAAGGTGCTGAAGCGCCTCGAGGGCATCCAGGCGGGGTTCAACAAGGCCCAGCCCCGGAGCGGCGGGAAGGGCGGCAAGCAGGTTTCGCTCGCCGACCTGATCGTGCTCGGCGGTTCCGCGGCCATCGAGAAGGCCGCGAAGCAGGCCGGCCACGACGTGCAGGTGCCCTTCACGCCGGGCCGCGGCGATGCCACCCAGGCCCAGACCGACGTGGCGTCCTTCGCGGTGCTGGAGCCCAGGGCGGACGGCTTCCGCAACTTCTATGCGGCGGGCAACCAGCGTTCGCCGGCGGAGCTGCTGGTGGACCGCGCCGACATGCTGACCCTGACGGTGCCCGAGATGACCGTGCTCGTCGGCGGCCTGCGCGCGCTCGACGCGAACACCGGCGGCGTGCGCCACGGCGTCTTCACCAGCCGGCCCGGAACGCTCACGAACGACTGGTTCGTGAACCTGCTGGGCATGGAGACGAAGTGGACGAGGGCCCCCGGTGACGACGGCATCTACCAGGGCGTCGATCGCGCCAGTGGCAAGGTGAAGTGGACCGCCACGCCGGTGGACCTGGCCTTCGGCTCCCATGCCGAGCTCAGGGCCATCGCCGAGGTCTACGCGGAGAACGGTGGCGAACGGAAGTTCGTCAACGACTTCGTGAAAGCCTGGGCCAAGGT
>CAZTGY010000485.1:0-1993 GCA_964613445.1 uncultured Chromatiaceae bacterium
CGCGGCACGTTCGTCATGCGCGAGTCCCACGTCAACGCGCGGCGGATGTACTCCCGGGATCCGGACAACTACAGCAGTTCGTCCCACAGGACGGCCGAGTCGCTGGGGCTGTACGCGTACAACCCCGTGACCGTGCCGGTCTAGGCGGGCAGCAACTGGTTGAATTCGTAGAAATACCCGTCCGGGTCGAACAGCGAGACGCTGACGAAGTGCTTCATCTCGCCGTCGGCGCCCCTCACGGACCACTCGTGGGGCTCCGAGTGGATGTGCGAGCCGAGTTCCTTCGCGCGCCGCAGGGCCTCCCGGCAGTCGTCCGACGAGAGCACGAACGTCGGGTTCCCGTAGGTCACGCTGGCCGGAATCTCCGTCGGCGCCGGCAGCGGCGGGTCCACCCACTGGAGCAGCCCGATCATGCCGATCTCGGGGTGCTCGCACTGCATGATGACCAGGTGCGTACGGTCGCCCTTCTTGCCGGCCGCCATGCCGGTGCCGGAGAGCACGACCTCGCCCTCGTAGAAGCGGGTCATCCCGATGACGTGCTCGTACCAGTGGGCCGAGCGTTCGACATCACGCACGATCAGGGTGGTGCGGCGGACGATATTCTTCACCGGAAGCTCCCGTCAGTTCGGTCCCGGGGACCGGTCGGCGCTATCATGCGAGGCGTTGTGTCATGACGGCAGGATCCTAGCATGCAGGTACCAACGCGCATCGCGGCCTTCTGGGGCCTGGGTGCGTTCGCCACGACGACGATGCTGAACGGCGTCTCGATCGTCCTCCTGTTCTTCCTCGTCAACTTCGTGAAGATCGAGCCGGTGATCGCGGGTGGGCTGCTCTTCGGCTCCAAGCTGTTCGATGCCCTCATCGATCCGCCGATCGGGGTGCTGAGCGACCGCACCGTCAGCCGGTTCGGGCGCCGCCGGCCCTGGCTGCTCGGGGCATCCTTCTTCTGCGGCCTGTCGTTCGCCATGCTGTTCAACGTGCCGGCGGCGGCGACCGCCACCGGCACGTACGTGTTCCTCGCCGGCTGGCTGTTCGTCTACACGGTGGCCTACGCCGTCTTCGCGGTGCCCTACCTGGCGATGCCGGGCGAGATGACCGACGATTACCACGAGCGCTCGCGCCTGATGTCCTGGCGGACCGTGTTCATGACCTTCGGCAACCTCATGGGAGCGGCGGTGCCGCCGGTCATCGTGGGGGCGTTCGGTGGCGACCGGCCGGCCTACGGCGAGATGGGCATCGTTCTCGGGCTCGTGATCTTCGCCGCGATGTTCCTGACCTTCCTGGGGACCGCCGGAGCCGCCCAGCGGGATCCGGATCCCAGGCCACCGTCGCTGGTGGGCAACTTCCGGCTCCTGCGCGGGAACCTGCCGCTGCTGGTGCTAATGGGCACGAAGATCCTCCTGTACATCGGCCTCGCTTCGTTCAGTGCCGTGCTCCTGTTCTTCTTCTCGAGCCTGCTGAAGAAGTCTCCGGCTGCGGTGGGTGCGTTCTTCGGGGTGTTCTCCCTGGCCACCATCCTGTTCACGCCCGTCCAGCTGTGGGTCGGCCGCCGGGTCGAGAAGCGCCGCGCCTACCTGGTGTGCATGGGGGCCTATTCCCTCGGCATGCTGTCCTGGCTGCTGGCATCGCCGGCGGAGCCCGACGTGGCGCTCTACGCCCGGGCACTGTGGCTCGGCGCCTTCAACGCCGGGCTCTTCCTGTTCGGCTATTCCATGCTCGTGGACACCTACGCCTGGGACCACAAGGTGACGGGGCTGCGCCGCGAGGGGTTCCTGGCGTCGGCGATCAGCTTCGTCGAGAAGTTCTCGCTGGCCATCGGCCCCCTGATCATCGGCGCACTGCTGTCGTCGATGGGCTTCAACAAGGACCTCGCGCCCTCGGCGGACCAGTCGCAAGGCGCCGGGCAGGCCATGCTGATCGGCTTCGTCTGGATACCGGTGGGCACGCAGCTGCTCGCCATGCTGCTGCTCCGCTGGTACCGGCTGGAGCAGCG
>CAZTGY010000486.1:0-1989 GCA_964613445.1 uncultured Chromatiaceae bacterium
GGTCATCCGCTGCGGCGGCAAGTCCGAGAACCTGGGCGGCGGGCGTTACTGCCGTGCCACGGTCGTCACCAACGTGAACCACGCCATGATGCTGATGACCGAGGAAACCTTCGGGCCGGTGATCCCCGTAATGAGCTACCGGTCGGTGGACGAGGCAGTCACGCTCGCCAACGACTCGGAATACGGCCTGTCCGCCGCCGTGTTCGCCGGCACGCTCGACGAGGCGCGGGCTGTTGCCGAGCGGATCAACGCCGGAGGCCTGAGCCTGAACGATGCGGCGCTGACGCGCGAGACCTACGAGGCGGAGAAGAACTCCTTCGGCTATTCCGGCATGGGCGGCTCCCGGATGGGCGCGGCGGGACTGCTGCGCTTCTACCGGAAGAAGGCCCTGCTGATGCAGACCGGGAAACCCGCCAGGCTCGTCTGAGGCCGGTGTTTCCGCTATAACGCAGTCTGGCCGGGGCTGCAGGTCGGGAGGGTCGCTATGCCGTGGTGGGGCTGGATGGTCGTCGGCATGCTGCTGCTCGGGGCCGAGCTGTTCATCATCGAGGCGGAATTCTTCATGGTCTTCGTCGGTGTGGCAGCCATCCTCACCGGCCTGCTCGGGCTCGCCATGCCCACGTTGCCGGAGTGGCTGCAGTGGCTGGTATTCGCCGGCCTGGCGCTGGTGTCCATGGTCTTCTTTCGCAAGCGCGTGTACCTGATCCTGCGCCGGGACGTGCCGGCGATGGCGAATGACATGCTGACCGAGCGCCTGCAGCTGCCGGTGGGCCTGCCGGTCGACGGCAGCTGCCGGGTCGAACTGCGGGGCTCCACCTGGACCGCGCGGAACGTGGGCCCGGGCCCCATACCGCCGGGGGCCACCGTGCGCGTCGTCGGCGTCGACGGCATCACGCTGCGGGTCGAGGCATTGAACTGAGTTACCGGGAGGACTTGCCGTGGACGGATTCATCGTTGCTGTCGCCATTGCCATCGTCGTCATCATCGTCCTGGCGCGGACCGCGGTCGTGGTGCCCCAGCAGAGCGCCTACGTCATCGAGTACCTGGGCAAGTTCAGCAGGACCATCCAGGCGGGCTTCCACATCCTGGTGCCCTTCGTGGAGCGCATCGCCTACAAGCACAGCCTGAAGGAACAGGCCGTGGACATCCCCGAGCAGACCTGCATCACCAAGGACAACGTGCAGGTGGGCGTGGACGGGGTGCTCTACCTGCGGGTGCTCGACCCCCAGCGGGCCAGCTATGGCATCACCGACTACATCTTCGCGATCATGCAGCTGGCCCAGACCACCCTGCGCAGCGAGATCGGCAAGATCGACCTGGACCGTACCTTCGAGGAGCGGGGGGCCATCAACAGCAACGTCGTGGTCGAGCTGGACAAGGCTTCCGAGCCCTGGGGCGTCAAGGTCCTGCGCTACGAGATCAAGAACATCAACCCGCCCCGGGACGTGCTCTCCGCCATGGAGAAGCAGATGCGGGCGGAGCGCGAGAAGCGCGCCGTCGTGCTCACCTCCGAGGGCGAGAGGGACGCCAAGATCAACGAGGCCGAGGGCGACAAGCAGCGGGTCATCAAGGCGTCGGAGGCGACCCAGCGCCAGCAGATCAACGAGGCGCAGGGCCAGGCGGAGGCCATCCTGGCGGTGGCGACAGCCACTGCCGAGGGCCTGCGGCAGGTGGCCGCTGCCCTGCGCGAGCCCGGCGGCCATGAAGCCATGCAGCTGCGCGTCGCCGAGGCCTACGTGGCCCAGTTCGGCAACCTGGCGAAGGCGGGCAACACGCTGGTGGTGCCGGCCAACCTGAGCGACGTGTCGTCCATGATCGCGCTGGCGACCAACCTCGTTCGCCAGCCGGTAGGAGCGCCTTCAGGCGCGACCGGCGCCGGGAGTCGCGCCTGAAGGCGCTCCTACGGTGGCGGCGGCACGGAGTTCCCGGAGCTTCGCCTCGGTCAGGTCGTAGCGCAGTATCACGAAGGCGGCGGCCAGGTTGCACAGG
>CAZTGY010000487.1:0-1984 GCA_964613445.1 uncultured Chromatiaceae bacterium
TTCCCCTCTGGCGCGGAAGCGCGCCTGCCAGGGAATAACCGGTCGCGCCTCCAGGCGCTCCAACTGGGGCGCGTAGATCTGGTCGAAGATGCCCTTCTCGGCAAAATGCACGCGATGGACACTGTCCCATCCGCCGAGATCGGCGATGGTCACCATGGTGACCTTCGGGAAGCGGGCCGCATACTTTGCGGCGACAGCCGCATTCCGCGGCCGATAGTAGTTCCTCGCAATGATCTCCTGCGCCACGGGCGTGTACAGGAACTTGAGGTAGGCATCAGCCACCTCCCGCGTGCCCTTGCGCAATGCCACCTTGTCCACGACCGTCACCGGTGGCTCGGCCAGGATGCTCATCGATGGCACGACGATCTCGACCTTGCCCGCGCCCAGCGCCGCCTGCGCGAGAAATGCCTCGTTCTCCCAGCTCACCAGGACGTCGCCGAGCCCGCGCTGCACGAAGGTCGTGCTGGCCGCCCTGGCGCCCGTATCCAGCACCGGGACATTGCGGAACAGCTTCGCCAGGTAGTTCTTTGCCGTCGCCTCCGTCGCGCCGGGCTGGCGCATTGCCCAGGCCCAGGCGGCCAGGTAGTTCCAGCGTGCGCCGCCGGACGTCTTCGGATTGGGCGTGATCACCTGGATGCCCGGCCGTGCCAGATCACCCCAGTCCCGGATGCCCTTCGGATTGCCCCTGCGCACGAGGAACACGATCGTCGAGGTATAGGGTGCGCTGTTGTCGGCCAGCCGGCTCTGCCAGTTCGCAGGCAGGGACTTGCCCTGGGCAGCAATGGCATCGATGTCATGGGCAAGCGCCAACGTGACCACATCGGCCGGCAGGCCATCGATGACCGAGCGGGCCTGCTTCCCGGAGCCGCCGTGGGACTGACGGACCGTCACCGTGTCGCCGGTCCTGGCCTTCCAGTACGCGGCAAAAGCCGCGTTGTACTCCTGGTAGAGCTCGCGGGTGGGATCGTAGGAGGCGTTCAGCAACGTCACGCTGGCCGCATCCGCCGCAAATGGCGAACCGCCAAGGCAGGCCGCGAGGGCCAGCCCGGGCAGCATGCGAAGCCGGAACATGAAGGGCCTGGCGCTACTCGGCGTTGGAACGGGCGCGCGGCTTCAGCCTGTCGTATCCCGGCCGGAGGCTGGCGAGCTCGGCGGCCGTCAGTGACGACGCCGCGAGGTCCACGCGGTTGCCCTGGGCAACCCGCGCCCTCTGGCCGGACAGCGCCGGGCCGGACGATTTTCCCGCGGGCTGTTCGGCTGCCCCCGCCGTCCCCGCCAGCAGCACGCCCGCGAGGCTGGCAGCAACGAAGAGTGCCAGGGCCGACGACCTGGGATGCAGGAATGACATAAGCAACGCCTCAGCTGTACCGGCAGCCATTCTGCCATGGCAAGCTAGCACGCGCTAAAGCGCCGCCTCATTCACCCACAGCGAACGGAACCACTCATGGCAATCCCCGCCGGACATGTCGGCAACGTCCGGGAAATCATCACGTTGCAGGGCCACATCCTGCAACAACAGACTCACCACCCCGAAGCGACCGGTACCCTGTCCTGGATCCTGTCGGCCCTGTCGATCTCGGCAAAGATGATCGCCTCGCAGGTACGGCGCGCCCGGCTGGAGGATGTCCTTGGCCAGGCCGGCGGCGAAAACGTCCAGGGTGAGGAGCAGCAGAAGCTGGATGTCATCGCCAACGAGATCCTGCTGCGCACGCTGGGTGGCCGGCAGGGCGTGGCGATCGTCGCGTCGGAAGAGAATGAGGAGCCGGTGATACTGCGTAACGAGCGCGAAGGCGAACGCCGCTACTGCGTCCTCTTCGACCCGCTCGACGGCTCTTCGAACCTGGATGTCTGCGGCGCCGTAGGCACCATCTTCAGCATCCTGCGGCAGGACCGTCGCGCCGCCCGCGCCGAGGACTCGCTCCTGCAACCGGGCCGCGAGCAGGTTGCAGCGGGCTACATTCTGTACGGACCGTCGACGGTATTC
>CAZTGY010000488.1:0-1977 GCA_964613445.1 uncultured Chromatiaceae bacterium
GAGACGCTCCTGCCGGGGGAGTCCCGGTCGCGGCTGAAGCCGCTCCTACAGCGCCGGCAGTATCCGCTGCCCGATGAGCCGGATCGCTGCGGCGGGGTCGGCGTAGAGCCGGAGGCCCACTCCGCCGAGGCCCGCCGCCTTCAGGTGCCGCAGTTTCGCCAGCACCGGTTCCAGGTTGTCGGTCGTGCCGGTCACGGTGACGTTCTCCACCAGCGCATCCAGCACCCGGTCAGGCACCCCGTCGACCTCGTGGCTGCCGGCTACGAAGGCCCGGGCGAACGCCGCCTGGCTGGCCATCACCAGGGCCACGTCATCCGGGGCGAGGAACTCCGCGAGCAGCCAGGGCCGGAAGATCCCCCGGAGAAGCAGCCAGCGACGCCCCTCCCGCAGCGCCTGCTGCCGGTCCGGGTGAACGTGCCACGCGGTGAACACCGTGGTGCGGAACTCCGGGCGGCGCCGGCCGGCCGCCACCAGCGCCGCGTCGAGGATCCGGATCGCCGCCGAGGCCGGCGCGGGCGGCATGTCGCTCATCATGACGCCGTCGGCGCAGGCGGCGGCCATGCGCAGCATCTGCTGCTGGCTGGCCCCCACCAGGATCCCCGGCGCCGCAGACTCGAGCCACCGGAGCTGCAGGTTGTCGACGCGGAACAGCGTCCCGGAGTAGCTGACGCGTTGCCCGCTGGCCGCGGCCCGGATGATCTCGACGCACTCGCGCACGGCACGCACGCGCCGCTCCGGACGGATGCCGAGGGCCTGGAGCGCCTCCCCTCCGCCACCGATCACGATCTGCGCGCGCCCGCCGGCCATCTCGTTCAGCGTGAGCAGCGCCGACGCGATCTTCACCGGATGGGTGTCGAACGGGTTCACGGCGATGGGCCCGAGGCGGATCCGGGACGTGGACTGGGCCAGCAATCCCAGGTTGGTGAAGGGGTCACGGGAATCCAGCAGGCTGGAAACCCAGACGCCATGCAGCCCGAAGCGCTCGGCGAGCCGGCCCAGCTCCGCCAGCTCCCGGGCCTTCGCGCGGGTGTCGAGGATGACGTCGATGTCCATAATTTGGCGTCGCGCCTGAAGGCGCTCATACACGGGAGGATGCCCGGCCGGCACGAGCACCGGCCCGGTAGGAGCGCCTTCAGGCGCGACTCAACCGCGGCAAGTATGCCTCAGGTGATCAGGCGAAGGGCCTGCTGGCGGCCTGCCGTCGCGGGCGGAGCTGCTCCACCAGGGCGGCAAGCTCGTCACGCTCCCGCTGCAGCTGGGAGATCTGGGAACTCGTCACGGTAGACCCGGACTCGCTGATGTCCAGCTCCAGGCGGGCGTCCTTCAGCTGCAGGCTGACCTTCGCCAGTTCCTCGGACCGGTCGCTCAGCTGGGCCAGCGCATTGTCCACCCGCAGCGTGGCCTCGCGCAGCGAGCCTTCGAGGGCCTGTATCCGCACGTCACGATCGGCAAGCTGGTTGCGGACCACGGCCATCTCGTCCGCAGCAGCCTTGCTGTCCTTGTCGCGCTGCTCACGCTCGACACGGCCCTGGTCCAGCAGCTTCTGCGTGATGCGGAGCTCCTCGAGCAGCGCCTTCTGGCGCGCGTCGGCTTCCGGTGGGACCTCCTGGCCGGCCGGCGCGCCCTTGAAGGCCGGCTGGCGGGCATCGTCGCCAAAGAGGCTTTCCTTGAGGGGCCCGCCCGCGCGCACGACGATGAACGCCACCACGCCGCCGCCGAGGATGACGCCAAAGAGCAGCCCTATGAATATGAGGCCCGCGTACGCCATGATCAGTAGTCCGCGAGCAGGTCGCCGCCCTGGTCGAGGGCCGGGGAGCTGCCCAGCTTGAGGGGCGCGCGTTGCCGGCCCGCCATCTCCTTGCGGAGCGTCTCCACCATCGTGTTCAGCTCGTCGCGCTCACGCTCGAGCCGGGTGATCTGGTCCATCACCACGTCGGAGCCAACCTGGGTGACGCCCAGCTCGTTCTGGACGTCCCG
>CAZTGY010000489.1:0-1975 GCA_964613445.1 uncultured Chromatiaceae bacterium
GCCGAGCGGCCAGGCCGTGACCACGCAGGGCTCCCCGGCCAGCAATGTGCCGTCGATGGAGGCGCAGAGCTCGCCGAGCACCACGGTCACCGTGCCCACCGGCGGCAGCACCGCGAACGCTCCCGGGCAGTCCAGCGCCGACCAGAGGAACTCGGGCCGCACCCGGCCGGCGTCGTCGGCCAGCGACGCGTCCGGCGTCCACGGGGCCGCCAGCAGGCCGCCGGCGCCCGCACTGCCCGGGAAAATACGGAGCCCGTCCCCCGGTTCCCGGTCCGGGCCGCAGACGAAGCAGCCGGGGAAGGCGTGGTCGTGGAAGCCCGCGTAGGACCGGCTGGCCTGCGCGGCGTCGGTCCGCGACGGTCCCGGTGGCACCGGGAGGTCCAGGGTCGCGCAGCGGGCCTCCGCGATGAGCGTGGCGCCGTCATAGAGCTGCGCGTCGGTCGCGCCGGATTCCAGCCGCAGGATCGTCTGCAGCGGCGGCGGCGCCCTGAGCCGGACGGCCACGGGCCCGGGCAGCCGGGCCGCAACCCGGCCGCAGACGTAGCCGCCATTGCCCGAGCGCGGTGGACCGCGGAAGCGCTCCACGATCTCGAAGTGTTCGACATGCACTGGGCTCAGCCTCCGGGTATCAGCGCCGCGAGCCGCTGCACGGCGGCCGCGCTGGCCGCACGATCCGGCGTGGTGTCGGCGTTGCCGAAGTCGCCGGGCTCCTGGGACTGGACGAGGATCCCGTCCCGGCGCGGCGCCACGAAGACGTTCTTCTGCAGGTGGTACAGGCCGTAGGCCACCTCCGGCTGGGGAATCAGCCGCGTGGTCTGGCCCCGCACCGGGGTGATGGACTCGTCGCCCAGCAGCTGGCGGGCGCCGTAGCCGGTGGCGTTCACGATGACCTGCTCGCGCAGCCCGGAGAACTGCCGCGGGCTCTCGAAGGTGCGTGCCTCGATCTCGCCGCCGTTCCGCAGGAAGTCGTCCATGAGCAGGCGGGAGAGGGCGCCGATGTTGAAGCCGAGCAGTGAGTATCGCGCCGCGTAGGCGGCGGCGAAGGGGTGCTCGCCGGTCGCGAGCGGCTGCGACACCGGCCGGAGGTCGCCCAGCAGCCGCGACTCCAGCGCCGCGTACTCGGGCTCGCCCTCCGCCTTCCGGCCGGCGCCCGGGCCGAAGGGCACGTCGGAGAGCGCATAGCCGTCGTGCCACTCGACCGGCGCGCCGGGCAGGCCGAGCAGCGTCTGGTACACGCGGAACGACGTGCGCGCCATCGCCTCCCACTGCCGTTCGAATTCGGGCGTGGCCGCGGCAGCGCTGCACACGCGGGAGTCCGGCGTCCAGACGCCCGTCGCGTAGGACGAGCTCACCTCGGGCGGGCGCTCGCGCGCATGGATGCGCACCCGCAGGCCGGCCCGTTGCGCCGTGACCGCGGTGGTCAGGCCGATGGCCCCGCAGCCGATGACCGCGATCTCCCGCTCGCCCGTGGCCTGCACCAGCTCCAGTGCGCGCGCCGCCGAGCCCCAGGACAGGGACCAGCCGGCGCCGCCGTGCCCGTAGTTGTGCACGACGGTCCTGCGGCCGATGCGTTCGGCCGCGATGCGCGGCCCCGCGGCGCGAAAGGGCCGGGAGCAGACGTTGATGGCGATGATGCGATCCGCGCTGGCGCGGATCGGCGCGAGCGGTGGCCGTGGCGCAAAGCCCGCGGCGAGCACGGGCAGCGGCAATGACAGCGGCAATGACAGTGGCAACGACAGTGGCAACGGCGCGGCGAGTGCGAGGCCGGCGGTGCGCAGGAAGTCGCGACGTTGCATGCCCTCAGTCCGCTCCCCTGGACGCCACCATGTAGATGCAGGCCTCGAATTCCGGCTCCGGTCCGGGGTACGGTACCGCGGAAAAGCCCAGGCGGCGATACAGCCGCTGTGCCCGCTCGTTGTCCGGGAACACGAACAGGGAGTACGTGTCCGCGCCCAGTTCCTCCCGGCCGCGCCTG
>CAZTGY010000490.1:0-1961 GCA_964613445.1 uncultured Chromatiaceae bacterium
TCGCCCAGGTCCCGCAACGTCTGTTCCGCACGGGGATGAATCGTCCAGACACTCGGGGATGCCTCGTCGGCCAAACCCATCTGGCCGAGCTGCTGCAGGCGACCGATCAGCAGCGAGCGCCGCAGCCGCTCATCAACGTCCGCCGGCACGACGCGGAGGTCCACGTTCCGGTCCTCGGCCAGCCGCTGAAGCGAGCGGTCCAGACTCGTCCAGCGGTCCTGGCTGATCTCCCGGGTCAGGCTGGCCTGGATCTCCCGCTCGGTGCGCGGCCCGAGCCACTCGGTCGCCAGCTCGCCCGCCCGCAGCCGCAGGCCCTGGGTGAGGTACTCCCGGGCGATGATCAGATCCCGGCCCGTCTCGTCCCGGCCCCGGATCACAAGGTGCGTGTGCGGGTTGTCAGTGTCCCAGTGATCCACCGCGATCCATTCCAGCCGGGTCCCCAGGTCCTGCTCCATGCGACCCATCAGCCCCCGGGTGTAGCCGCGTAGGTCGCCCAGCTCGGTGGCGTCCTCGGGCGCCAGGATGACCCGGAACTGGTGTCGATCCCCCGCCCCGGCCACGATGAATTCGGCCGTGTCCGCGACCTCAGCCTGGGGGCCGTAGGCCCGGCCCGGCTCACCGTCCCGGCTGACCCCTGCCCGCTCCAGATAGCGCAGGTGGGTCCGGCCGGACTTGAGGCCGTTCGCCCCGAGGCGCACCAGGCGGACTTTGATGATTGCCCGGCGCTGCCCGGCCCCGGTTCGGGACCTGGCCAGGCGCGCCGCCACGACGCCGCGGCCGGCGAACACGCCGGGTCGACGGCCGGCCTTGGCGCCCGCCGGCCCGGCCCGCGAGGCGGCCTGAAGCACGCGGCTGACGAAGCGGACGGGTTCGCCGTTGCCGCCATCTCGGGGCGCCCGGAGCTTGGGACGAAACCGATCGTCGTCTCGCTCAGCCATGACGGTGGTTTCTCGTGGCCCGTCGCAGTCCGGCGTAGACGGCACGGACTGGCAGCAAGCGACGCGTGTAATCCGGCAACGTGTCGCCAGTGGCCCACGAGCGCGGCGTGCTGCACCCGTTGACGTGCAGACCTCGACTGCAGGCGTCGGCAGTGCCGTCGCCTTTAATCTTGCTACGACCCCGAACCTCCCCGTCGCGCTCCTCGCTCCCGGTATCGTCTCGGGCCATTCCTGCGAATGAACCTGTCACCAACTTGTCAGCGCGCTGTACAGCAATCGTGCGACGACCTGTCATCCAGGTCGTCAGTGAGCTGTCGATCACCAGGTCGCCCGGCGTGCTTCCCGGTTCTCTTTCGACAAACCCTTCCGGCCGCTTTCCGGCAGTCCGCGTGTCCGACTTGCTCTCAAATCTGCCCTGAAGAGATCTCTTTAGGGATTCGAGATATTTAGAAGATTTACGGGCGCGAATTTCAGAATTGGAACAAGCGGTTGGACCCGCGCCGCACGCCTGATAGCACGATAGTCCTGCGCCTGATAGCACGATGCTCGGCACGCCTGATAGCACGACGCTGCTCACAGGTTTTGCACAGATCGGAGGCTCTGGACGAGGTCCTGCATCCGGCCGCGGAAGGCAGTCCGCGCCGGGAAGAACGCCAGGGACTCCCGGCCCTCTCCGCTGCGACTCACCGCGAGGTTGTACCCCGGCAGGCGGCCCTGACGGGCAATGCGGCGCAGATCCCCGGCAAAGTCGGTGTACCGGGCTGTGCTGCCCGACTTCCGGTACAGGTACTCGAAGTCGAAGCGCCAGCCGCCGGGCTGGTGGCCGCCGTGTTTACGCACCAGCCGGTACAGCCAGCGCTCGATGCCGCCGGTGAGCCGGAAGTACGCCGGGTCGATGCGCAGGGCTTGGCGGGGTTCAAGCAGCGTCTGGTACAGCCAGTCCGGAAGGGTCAGCTCCACACCAAGCGTTTTGCCGTTCGAATCGCTGCCACCCCGCCACTCGTTCAGCCAGGAGAAGCGGTG
>CAZTGY010000491.1:0-1950 GCA_964613445.1 uncultured Chromatiaceae bacterium
ACCATGAGCCGCGCGGCATCGCGGGGCGCCCGTCGGGCCGCGACCACGTGCTGCTGGCGCCGGAAGGCACGCGCTTGATACTGGTTTCACCGTAGGAGCGGCTTCAGCCGCGACCCCCACTCCGTAGCCCGCGGCATCGCGGCCGACAATTCCTTTGGCTACCGTGAGTACACGGTGAGCGCCAAAGGAATTCTCGTCCACGCTGCCACGGCTGACGGTAGGGGGTCGCGGCTGAAGCCGCTCCTACGGTGACGGGAAGTACACGGCGATACCGGCCATGCACTTTTCCGCCACGACGGTGCGGGCCACCACATCGCCGGTCTGCAGGTCGAGCCGGATGACTTCGCCGCTGAACCAGTTGCCCACGTACGCGTGGGTGCCGGAGCGCGCGTCGATGATGGACCAGCCGAAGCCCGGCAGCCGGTAGGTGCGCAGCCACACGCCGTCCATCGTCATCGCGTCCACCCGGTTGCCCATGCACACCATGAGCGTGCCATCGGGGGTGAGGGACAGGTCGAAGTGCATCATCGTGCGGTCACCGTCGTTGCCCCGGCGCAGGTCCTGGAGCTGGCGGTGGTTCACGAGGTCGAATTGCATCAGCCGGGGTCCGGTCTCGGACACGTAGAAGATCTTCGTCTGGTCCGGCGACAGCACCGAGTGAGTGACGCCCATGCTGCCGCTCATGCCGCCATGGACCGCCGGTTCGTAGACTTCCACCAGCTCGCCGTCGGTCGTGTAGCGCCACAGGTCGCCGTCGCCCAGGTGGGTCCGGTGGCCGGGCAGCGGCCGGTGCCGCGTGGTGAGCGGCAGTGGCTGGTGGTCGCCGTCCAGGCTCTCCGTGAACAGCAGGGTGCCGTCAGCCATGAAGTGCACCTTGGAAAAGGCACGCATGTCGAACTGCAGGTTCGGCAGCTGCCGGCCGGACGGGTCAACCCGGACCGTCGTCCAGGCCCAGGGATCCTGGGCCCAGAGGGCGCCGTCGGGGGCGAAAGTCAGGCCGTAGACCAGGTGGGTGGTGCCCTCCACCCAGAGCACGCCCTTCTCGTTCAGGTCCGCGTCGAACTGCAGGATCCGCCCGAGGCCGGCATGGTCGTCCGTGGCGCTGTTCAGCAGCGTGGCCCCGACGAAGACATCCCCGGCCGCGAAGGGCTTGAGGGTGGACACCGGCCGCCCGGCCCCGTCCCGCGGGCGGGGCGTGGGGTCGACTGGCAGGTGGGGCTCGTGGGAGATGGACGTCATGGGCGGATCGCCGGACTTACGGATAGAGTGTCCATCATAAACGGCCGCTGGATGGATTAGCTGATGACCAAGCCGCGCTTCGACTGGCAGGACCCGCTGGCGCTGGACGAGGAGCTGACGTCCGACGAGCGCCTGGTCCGCGACGCCGCCCGGGACTATGCCCAGGGCCAGCTGCAGCCCCGGGTCATCGAGGCGAACCGCGGGGAGCACTTCGACCCGGCGATCCTCAGGGAGATGGGCGAGGTGGGCCTGCTGGGCGCCACCATCCAGGGCTACGGCTGCGCCGGCGTCTCGAGCGTGGCCTACGGCCTCATCGCCCGGGAGGTGGAGCGGGTGGACTCGGCCTACCGGTCCGCGATCAGCGTGCAGTCATCGCTGGTCATGCACCCGATCCATGCCTACGGGACCGACGAGCAGAAGGACCGCTTCCTGCCGAGGCTCGCCACCGGCGAGCTCATCGGCTGCTTCGGCCTGACGGAGCCCGAGGCGGGCTCCGACCCCGGCGCGATGCGCACCCGCGCGAAACCCGTGAAGGGCGGCTGGGCGCTGACCGGCACCAAGACCTGGATCAGCCACAGCCCCATCGCGAACCTCTTCGTCGTCTGGGCGAAGGACGAGGCCGACACGATCCGCGGCTTCGTCTTCGAGCGGGGCAGCCAGGGGCTGGAAACGCCTGCCTTGAAGAACAAGATGTCGCTCCGCGCGTCGATC
>CAZTGY010000492.1:0-1947 GCA_964613445.1 uncultured Chromatiaceae bacterium
AGTTCGCGGCAGGGGCCTCCGCCGGCGCAGGCGCGGGCGAAGCCCCGGCGTCGGGAGCGGCTGCTTCAGCCGGCGCCTTCGCCGCCGCGGCGTGCTCCGTCAGCGCGGCGCTCAGCTTGTCCGCATCGATCTTGGATGCCTTGCGGAGCTCCTGCAGGTGTTCCGCAACCCGCTTCCGCTGCACCAGCTGCTCGACCCGGTCCTTGACCTGCTCGAGGGGCGGCAACTGGGCGGGCCGGGTGTCGTCCAGCTGGATCACGTGCCAGCCATACTGGGTTTGCACCGGGGCCGTGGTGAACTTGCCCTTCTCCAGCGCGGCCACCGCGTCGGCGAACTCCTTGACCATGGCCTGAAGACTGAACCAGCCCAGGTCGCCGCCGTTCTGGGCGGAACTGTCCTTGGAGTATTCCTTGGCCAGGGCGGCAAAGTCGCCCTTGGCCTGGAGCTTCTGGATGATCGCCTCGGCCAGGCTCTTGTCGTCCACCAGGATGTGCCGGGCGTGATATTCGGGCGGCGCGGCTGCCACCTGGGTGTCGTATTCGGCCTTGATGTCGGCATCGGTGACCGGATTGGCCTTCAGGTAGCGCGCCAGCACGGTCTCGCTGAGCACGTTCGCCCGGGTCAGGCGCAGCTGCGCCCCGACTTCCGGATCCTTGTCCAGCCCGGTCTGGATGGCGGACTCGGCCGCGACCTGCATGCCGACATACTGGTTCACGGCTTCCTTGATCTCGTCCGGCGTCAGCTCCGCGGTGGACTTGCGGGCGGCAGCCTTCACGAAGGCATCGAAGCTGGCATTGGTGTCGGCGGCCGTGGGCGCCTTGTTGCCGAGCTGGTCACAACCGGTCAGGACGAGCAGCAGTGCCGTGCAGCCGGCGAGTGCGAGACGTTGGTTCATTGGTTTCCTCTGGACTTGCGGGGTGGAAAGGCATGGCCAGGCCCCTTTCCGGGCCGGGCTGTCTTGAATTTCGCCTTGGGCTTGCGGGGCGGCCCCTTGCCGGGCTGACCCTTGCCTGGCTCTTCAGGGCCGAGCGCAAGCTTACCGGGTTTCCGCGGCGGTTCGAACGGCTGGCCATCCTCGACGATGCGCAGCTGCTGGCCGACGACCCAGACGGACTTCAGGTGCCTGAGCACGTCGGGGGGCATCCCTGCCGGCAGGTCCACCAGGCTGAAGTCGTCCCGGATGTCCACCCGGCCAATGCGCTTGCTGTCCAGGCCGGCCTCGTTGGCGATGGCGCCGACGATGTTGCCGGGCTTGACGCCGTGGGCATGGCCGACCGCCAGACGGTAGCGGACGACGCCGGCCTCCGGCGGCCGGGATGGCGGGGCTCCCGCCCGGTCGGCGGGGCGTTTCGCCCGCTGGAACGGCGAGCCCAGGTCGGGGCCGGGCCGCGGCTTGTGCGGCTTCTCGAAGGCCGGCCTGTCCGGCCGGGCCGGGCGCGGCGGTGGCCGTGGCGCGTCGGCGACCAGCAGGGGGGCATCCCCCTGGGCCAGGCGGGCGAGGGCAGCGGCTATGTCCACGGCCGGAATCCCGTGCTCCTGTTCGTACTGCTCGACGATGCCACGAAACGTGGCCAGGTCCGTGGCCTCGAGGGCCCTGGCGATCTTCTGCTTGAACTTGGCGATGCGCGTGTCGTTGACCGCCGCGGCCGTCGGCAGGTTCATGGGCTCGATCGGCTGCTTCGTGGCCCGCTCGATGGCGCGGAGCATGCCCTGCTCGCGGTAGACGACGAAGAGTATGGCCTCGCCCTTGCGCCCGGCGCGGCCGGTGCGCCCGATGCGGTGCACGTAGGCCTCGGTGTCGTAGGGGATGTCGTAGTTGACCACGTGGCTGATGCGGTCCACGTCCAGGCCCCGGGCGGCCACGTCGGTGGCCACCAGGATGTCCAGGTCGCCGTTCTTCAGCCGGGCGATCGTGCGCTCGCGCTGGGCCTGCACCATGTCGCCGTT
>CAZTGY010000493.1:0-1947 GCA_964613445.1 uncultured Chromatiaceae bacterium
CCACGTATTTGAACGTGGTGAGCTGTTCCACCCCGACCGGACCCCGGGCGTGCAGGCGCCCGGTGGAGATGCCGATCTCGGCCCCCATGCCGAACTCGCCGCCGTCGGCGAACTGGGTGGACGCGTTGTGCAGGACGATGGCGCTGTCCAGGTCGCGCAGGAAGCGCTCCACCGCCGGCGGCTCGCTGGCGATGATGGACTCGGTGTGGGCGGAGCCGTAGGTGGTGATGTGCCGGATCGCCTCGTCCACGTCCGCCACCACGTGGCACGCGAGGATCGCGTCCAGGTACTCCGTGCGCCAGTCCTCCTCCGTGGCCGGTTTCACGCGGGCATCCAGGCGGCACAGTTCCTCGTCGCCGCGCAGTTCGCAGCCCGCGGCGATGAGGGCATCGGCGATGGGCCGCCAGTGGGTGGCGAGGCAGTCCCGGTCGATCAGCAGGGTCTCGGCGGCGCCGCAGATACCCGTGCGCCGCATCTTGGCGTTCAGCGTGACGTCCCGCGCCATGCCGATGTCGGCGGACTTGTGCACGTAGACGTGGCACAGCCCCTCCAGGTGACCGATGACCGGCACCCGGGCGTCGGCCTGCACCCGTGCGATCAGGTTCTTGCCGCCCCGGGGCACGATGACGTCCACGTACTGCTGCATGTTCCCGAGGAGATAACCCACGGCATCACGGCTCGCGGTCGGCACCATCTGGATGGCGGTCTCCGGCAGGCCCCCGGCACGGAGGCCGTCGACCAGCGCCGCATGGATCGCCGTGCTGGAGTGGAAGCTCTCGGAGCCGCCCCGCAGGATCACCGCGTTGCCGGACTTGAGGCACAGCGCGCCGGCATCCGCCGTCACGTTGGGGCGGCTCTCGTAGATGATGCCGATCACGCCGAGGGGCACGCGCACGCGCTGGATGCGCAGGCCGTTGGGCCGGGTCCACTCGGCGATGACGTCGCCAACCGGGTCCGGGAGCGCCGCGACCTCCTCGATGCCCTTCGCCATGGCCTCGACGCGCTTCGCGTCGAGCAGCAGCCGGTCCAGCAGGGCGCCGGACAGCTGGCGGGCCTTCGCGGCCGCCATGTCCCGCGCGTTGGCAGCCAGGATGTCGTCACGGCGCGCGCGGATGGCCGCGGCGGCCGCCTGCAGTGCGCGGGTCTTCTGCACCGACGGCACGCGGGCGAGGTCGCGGGCGGCCTCCCGGGCCTGCCGGCCGAGGCGCGTCATCGTGGCCGCGAGCTGGTCGGCCGTGAGCACGTCAGGGGTGGCGAGCGGTGGCGTCGCGTTCATGGTCAGGCGTCCAGCAGCGCCAGGTTGTCCCGGTGGATCAGTTCGTCCCGGCCACTGTACCCGAGCAGCGCCGGCAGCTCGTCGCTGCGGCGGCCACGGATGCGGCGGGCCTCCTCGCTGGAATAGGCGACCAGGCCCCGTCCCAGGTCCCGGCCCGCCCGGCTGCGGATCGTCACGGCGTCGCCCGGCTGGAATTCCCCGGTAATCGCCACGATGCCCACGGGCAGCAGGCTGGAGCCGCCACGCAGCGCCTGCTCGGCGCCCTCGTCCACCGTCACCGTGCCGCGCGGCACCAGGGTGCCCGCGATCCACTGCTTGCGGGCCTGGCGGGGCGTGCGCCCGGGCAGGAACCAGGTGCAGTTCGCGCCTTCCTCGATGGCCTTCAGCGGGTACAGGCGCTTGCCGCTGGCGATGACCGTGGCGCAGCCGGCGTTCATGCAGATGCGGGCTGCCATCAGCTTGGTGATCATGCCGCCCGAGCCGAATTCCGTGGCCGAGGCCCCCGCCAGCGCCTCGATCTCCGGCGTGAGCTCGCGCACCTCGGGAATCAGGCGGGCCGCCGGGTTCAGCGTCGGGTCACCGTCGTACAACCCGTCCACGTCAGACAGCAGCACGAGCAGGTCGGAGCTCGTCATCTCGGCCACGCGGGCGCCCAGCCGGTCGTTGTCGCC
>CAZTGY010000494.1:0-1940 GCA_964613445.1 uncultured Chromatiaceae bacterium
CCACTCCAGCAGGAAGGCTGTCGCCCCATGTTCGAGAAGCTCCGCGTCTGGTGGACGCTGGATACGGCTGCCGAACGGGACAGTCCCGACAACCCCTTCGGCCCCCTGGACCCGGGCCAGCGCCGCGACGCCGGGCCGATGCTGGCGCTGGCCTTCGGCTGGGGCTTCCTGATCACCGGCCTGTTCATCGGCGGCCTGCTCGGGGCCGGCCAGCCCTTCTGGCCCGACCTGGTCTTAAGCTCCCTGCTCGGCAACGGGGTGAACTTCGCGGTCGGCGCGCTGGTCGGCTACATGGGCTACCGGACCGGCATGAACAGCGGCCTGCTGTTCCGGCTCGTCTACGGCAACGTGGGCGCGGCGGTGCCGGTGCTGTTCCTCACGGTGCTTCTCGTCTTCTGGCAGGGCATTACCGTGGGCGCCTTCAGCTTTGCCTGGGTGCAGGACTTCGCGTCGCCCTGGTTCTACGGGATCGCCATCTTCGCGGGCCTGCTCTACACCTGGACCACCTACCACGGCGTGCAGGGCCTCGAGAAGGTGGCGCTGCCGGCGGCACTGATCCTGGTTGCCGTGCTCGTCTATGCCGGCCGGTACAACATCAGCCAGGCTGGAGGCTGGGATGGCTTCCTGGCGCTGTCCCGCGCCACGGCCGCGAAGAACCCGCTGACCAACGTGCAGGCCATGAACATCGTGATCGGCTCGTGGATCGTGGGCGCCGTGGTGATGGCCGAGTACACCCGCTTCGCCCGGCAGGCCTGGGTGGCAATCGCCATTCCCTTCATCGTGCTCATCGTGACCCAGTGGATCCTGCAGTTCGTCGGCGCCATGGGCGGGGTCGTCTCCGGGAACTTCGACTTCACGGCGTACATGCGCTCGGTCGGCCCGGTGATCTCGCTCTTCGGCCTGGTCGCGATGAGCTTTGCGCTGTGGACGACGGGCGACGCCAACCTCTACCTGCCCGCCATCCAGACCGCCAGCGTCTTCCAGCGCCCCAAGCGGGTGATGGTCGTGATCTGCGGCCTGCTGGGCACCCTGATCGGGCTCGGCATCTACCAGCGCTTCATGGACTTCATCACGGTGCTGGCCACCATTGCACCGCCGATCATCGGCCCGGTGATCGTCGACTACTATGCGTGCAACAGAATGCGCTTCCGCGCTGAATTGCTCGATCGCCTGCCGGCCTGGAACCCGATAGCGGTCGTCGCGTTTGCCATCGGCGCCACCAGCGCGTGGTTCTCGCCGCCGTGGATTGCGAATGGCCTGTTTGGCCTGCTGGTCTCGATGGGGGCCTACGGGATCCTCTACGCAGCGACGGGTGCGATGGGCATCCGGCTCGGCCACGCGCGGGCGGTCGCCGAGGCCGGGACCGGCGCGGGATGACCACCTGGCACCTGACGTTCCTCGGCGTGGGCAACGCCGCGGCGCCCGAGCTGGGCTCCGCCAGCGTGGTGCTGGAGAAGGATGACGCCCCCGTGCTGATGGTGGACTGCGGCCAGGAGGCCCTCTCGGCCTGCCTCGCGCGCTACGGGCGCCCGCCGCCCGCCGTGTTCGTGACCCACGTGCACATGGATCACGTGGCCGGCTTCGAGCGGCTCTTCGTCGCCAACTACTTCGGCAAGGGCGGCCTGCCCCGGACCCGGCTCTTCGTGCCGGCGATGCTGATCCCCCTGCTCCAGGGCCGGGTTGCCGACTACCCCAACGTGGTGGCCGAGGGCTCCGCCAACTTCTGGGACGCCTTCGACGTGGTGCCCGTGAGCTACGGCTTCTGGCACCAGGCACTGTGGTTCGACGTCTTCGCCGTCCGGCACCACGTGCCGGGCACGGCCTACGGCATCTGCCTGCCCGGCAGCTTCCTCTACACCGGCGACACCCGGCCCATCCCCGAGACCATCGCCCAGTTCGCGGATGGCCTGATGCCCCTGGTCCACGACTGCGACCTGCAC
>CAZTGY010000495.1:0-1702 GCA_964613445.1 uncultured Chromatiaceae bacterium
CCCAGCGTATGGCACGAACTACCGAAATAACCACCAGCGTCGCGCCGGTGAGCGGCGACGTGATCCGCCCGGAAGATGTCATGCCACCGGCCCAGTTCCTGAAGCAGTACCCCAACATCTTTTCGAGCCCCCACGCCCTGGCTTGGCTGCTGAGGCATCGCGACCGGAACGGGCTGCTCGAGGCCGGGGCTGTCATCGAGATTCGGACGCGGCCCGGCTCGCGGAGCTGCAAGGTGCTGATCGAACCCACCAGGTTGATCGAGTGGGCCAGGGGCCGAAACGGCCGCGGTCGCTGATGGCCGCACGTGGAGCCGAAGCGCGAACTCCGACGACGGACCCGGTGGCTGTTATCCGTCCGCGACTCGGACCTGCCCGCCAACGCGAAGTTTGCGGCCTTCACCTTGGCGACGTACATGGACCAGGACGGGATGAATGCGTGGCCGAGCCAGCAGACCCTGGCCAAGGCGATGAGCGTCAGCCCGAAGCGCGTCCGCACCGGGCTGCACGAGCAGCGCGAGCAGGGCTGGATACTGGAGGATCGGAGGGGCAAGGGCGGGCAGTCCTACGACATGCTGCGCGTCCCGGCCATTCCTCGGCCGCGTGAAAGACCGGTCGAAATGACCCATCTTTCAGGGCAGCCCGCCATCGAGCGCGAAAGATGCGCCGATTTGGCCGGAAAGACCGGTCAGGACGACCCGAAAGACCGGTCAGGACGACCGCCTAACTCTTCCACTACATCTAACAACAACTCTCCCATGCCGGAGGTTGAGTTGTCGGAAGAAGAATTCCGGAGAGCCCTCAGGGTGTTGCAACGCAACCCCAGCGCGAGTTGGGCCAATGTGGCGTTCAACGCCAAGTTCGAGGGCCCCGAGGCGCAGGCGAAGGCGGCGGCAGCGATTCGGCGAGCACGACAGGAGGAGGAACTCGATGAAGCCCCATGAGTCAGTCCGCCGGAGCGCCGGCGAGCAAGCCGCCGCCCGTCCCCAGCAGCCCATGCCGACCGGGAGCGGCCAGCACTCGCCACGGGACCCCGTGCTGGCTGCTGCGCGAGGCCAGGAGGCCCCGGCCCAGGTTCACCCGTACCACGCTCCAGGCGTCGCCTGCGAGCTTTAACCCACCACCATCAACCATCGAGGAGAGAAGTGATGCGCACCGACCAGGCCGATTCGGCCGCCACGAAGTTCGATTGCGTCGTGCTCACCAGTGGCAAAACGGAGCAGCTCGAGGAAATTCCCACCCACGACATCATCTGGGGCATTCGCGGAATCAGCGTCTTGCTCAAGCGTCATGTTGACCAGCTCGAGGACTGGGAATCCCTGGCAGTCGCCCAGGGGCTTAATTGTCTGACCCAGCTGCTGGTCGATCGGGCGGCTGACATTCCGCCAGAAGTCACCGGCGCCGCGCAGGGAGCGGTCAGAGCCCTGCATCACGCTCGGCGAGCGTTTTCCGGTGGTGGCCAGGAGTGAGCCAGCAACCCCCCGACTATCAGCTGTCGACGCTCGCCCCACCCGAGTGGTTGCCTGACCCTGCCCGACGTCACTTTCTCCGGTTGGCGGCGGTACTGGCGAAGAGAGGGCAACTCGCAGAGTCTGACTCCACGATGGTGGCCATCGTCGCGCACCATGCCGCAACCGTCGAACGCGCCGGCGAATTGGAGCCGTCCCAGTTTCTCTCTGCGGCGAAGGAATACCGCCGTGGCCTA
>CAZTGY010000495.1:1712-1935 GCA_964613445.1 uncultured Chromatiaceae bacterium
GAGTCACTCACGGGATGACGAGTATGAGGAGCACGATTCGTGACGTCTGCAGCCGCTAGGTCGACTTTGGAGGGCCCCTGCCCATGACAGACCCGCAACGAGACTTCGACACGGCGCTGGCGGCTTCCACCGCGCTCGCCCACCAGATCGTGGATTCGGCCAGGCGAGAGATCATCGAGCGTCAGGCGGACCCCTACGAGGTGGGGTCCGCCATCCTCTCGGC
>CAZTGY010000496.1:0-1933 GCA_964613445.1 uncultured Chromatiaceae bacterium
AAGAGCAGGGCTTCATCGAGGGCCGCATCCGCGAGCTGGAAACGCAGCTGTCGAACGCCGAGGTCATCGACGTGACGCGCCTGGCCGGCAACAAGAAGGTGCTGTTCGGGGCGACGGTGAGCCTGCTGGACGAGGCCGACGGCAAGCCCAGCCGCTACCAGATCGTCGGCGAGTACGAGGCCGACATGAAGCAGGGGTTGATCTCCATCACCTCACCGCTGGCCCGCGCGATCATCGGCAAGGCGGAGGGCGATGTCGCGTCCTTCACCGTGCCCGGCGGCGAGAAGAGCATGGAAATCGTGCGCGTCGAGTACCTTTGACGGGCCGGGCCGGGCCAGCTCAGGGCTCGGGCAGTACGAGCCGGGCGCCCGTGGGGCAGGGCCGGTACAGCACGGCGACATTGCCAATCCGGGCGATGAGCGTGGCGCCGGTCCGCGCCGCGATGGCCTCGATTGCCGCGTTGCGGTCCGTGCGCGACGCCGCAGTCACCTTCAGCTTGATGAGTTCATGATGGGCGAGCGTAGCGTCGAATTCGGCCAGGAAGGCGTCGGTGACGCCGGCGGCGCCCAGCCTGGACACGGGCTGCAGGGCGTGGGCAAGTCCGCGCAGGTGCTTCCGCTGCTTCTCGGTGAGTTTGCCAGGTGTGGCGGTCATGGCCGGCGAGTATAGCCGCGAGCGCAGCGATGAGCCGTAAATCATCCAGTGCGCGCTGGAAGGCCCGGCAGGCCCGGGATCCGTTCGTGAAGCGTGCCCACGCCGAAGGCTGGCGTTCGCGGGCCGTGTTCAAGCTCTCGGAGCTGCAGGGCAAGGAACGGCTCATCAAGCCCGGGTCCGTCGTCGTCGACCTGGGCGCTGCTCCGGGGGCCTGGAGCCAGTTTGCCGCGGGCGTCGTGGGGGCGAAGGGGCGGGTCCTGGCCGTCGACCTGCTGCCGATGGCGCCGATCGCCGGCGTGGAGATCTTCCAGGGCGATTTCCGCGAAGAGACTGTGATGAACGCCGTGCTGGCCAGCCTGGGCGGGACGCCCGTGGACCTTGTCATGTCCGACATGGCCCCCAATATGAGTGGGACGCGGGTCGTGGATCAGCCTCGTGCCATGTACCTGGCCGAGCTGGCCGCTGACTTTGCGAGCCAGGTCCTCTGCCCGGGCGGGAATCTGGTGGTAAAGCTGTTTCAGGGCGAGGGCTTCCAGGAGTACGTGGAGGCCACCCGGGCCCGGTTTGCCTCGGTGCGGATGCGCAAACCCTCCGCATCCCGCTCCGGCAACCGGGAGACTTATCTGGTAGCCAGAAACTTTCGGTTGTAGTAGGGTCTAAAGGGTCGTGCGCCAGATTCTTGGCGCCGCGCATTTTTCGGAAGCAGAGGCCAAATCCCGTGCTGAATGACCTGGCCAAGAACATCATCCTCTGGATCGTCATCGCCATCGTGCTGCTGACGGTCTTCCAGAGCTTTGGCACTGGCAATCGCCAGTCCGACACCATCGAATACTCCGAATTCCTCGACCTGGTGCAGAGCGGCCAGGTGGACCAGGTGATCTTCGAGGGCGATACCGTCAAGGGTGCCAGGACCACGGGCGAGCGCTTCACGACCTTCAGCCCGGAGACGGACAACACCGCGCTGATCGGCGAATTGAAGAAGAACAACGTGCGCATCAGCGCCATGGCTCCCAAGGGCCAGAACATCCTGGTCAGCCTGTTCATCAATTCCTTCCCGGTCCTGTTGCTGATTGGCGTGTGGGTCTACTTCATGCGCCAGATGCAGGGCGGGGCGGGTGGCCGCGGGGCCATGTCCTTCGGCAAGAGCCGCGCGCGGCTGCTGGGCGAGGACCAGGTGAAGGTCACCTTCGTGGACGTGGCTGGCGTCGAGGAAGCCAAGGAGGAGGTCTCCGAGATCGTGGACTTCCTGAAGGACCCGGCCAAGTTCCAGCGGCTCGGC
>CAZTGY010000497.1:0-1932 GCA_964613445.1 uncultured Chromatiaceae bacterium
GACGCCTGGTGGCCCACCAGCGACAGCCTGACCAACGGGTCCCGTGACCAGCCGTAGTTGCTGGCCCAGACGCCGCGCATGCCGTAGCGCTCGGCCATCAGGCCGAGTTCCGCCGCGCCGGCGGGCGACGTGAACTCGTTCAGGATGATGTCGATTTCCATGGCGTTCCGGCTTCATTGTGACGCAGTTCGCAGCGTCATGGTGGCTCCTGCTCAAGTCTGGCACCTTCGGGCCGACTCACTGCGAGTGGGGCGGGGCTTCTTCCGCAGTTTCGGGCGCACGTCGAAAAAATGCCGCCAGGCCATCCGGGGATCGACTCAAAGGCACGGCTACAGCCCTTTGCTGCGGGCTGGACGGGCGCGCTCGCCGTGGGCCTGGGCCTGTATGTCTTCGCCGCCGTACTGCTGACCTTCCTCGACCTGCACGGTGGCCGCGCCCTCGAGGTCTTCTACCTCTACTCGGACTCGCCCGCGTGCCTTGCCGCGGTAGTGCTTGCCATGGCTGCTGCCCGCGGCGCCGAGGATGCTGCTGCCCGCCGCACCTGGCGCCTGCTCGCCGGGGCCCTCGCGGTGTACTGCGTCGGCAACCTGCTCAACTCGACCTGGTGGCTGTTCGGCCGGGACCCGTTTCCGTCGGCCGGCGACGTCTTCTTCCTGGCGTTCTATCCGCTGGCGTTTGCCGCCGTCCTGAACGTGATCCGTGCGGCGTCGCTGCGGGTGCCCTGGGCCCGGCTGGCCCTCGACGGCACGATCCTCGTCCTGGGCTTCGGCGCCTTCTTCTGGTTCTTCGTGATCCGCCCGTCCGCCGAGGCCGGCGGTGACGCCGATCTGCTCAAGTACGCCTTGACCCAGACCTACATCGGGCTGAACTGCCTGATGGTGATGGCATTCGGGATGCTCCTGATCGCCGGCGGCGGCGGTCCGCTCCGGCGCCGCACCCTGGTCCTGCTGACCCTGGGCTTCGCCACGATGTTCCTGGCCGACATCGTGTGGGCAATGTCCAAGGTCACCGGCCAGTACCTGCCGGGCGGCATCTCGGACGCCGTCTACCTGTCGTGCTACATCGCGCTCGGCGCAGCCGCGCGGGAGCAGTTGCGGGGCCCCGCCAGGGACCAGTCGGCCCCCGGACCCCTCGACAACGCGCTCGTCCACGGCCTGCCCTACGCCGCCATGCTGGTGTCGTTCCTCGTGCTCGTGTATTTCACCCACGGCGACGGCAGCGACCCGGTGACGATCAAGACGATCATCATCTTTGCCCTGACGCTGCTGCTCATGGTGCGGCAGGGCGCCATCTTCCGGGACGACGTCTTGCTGAGGGAACAGCGCGCGGCGGGGCTGGTGGAGGCCCGCTACGCCTCCCTCATCCGCAACGCGTCGGACGTCATCGTGATCGCGGACCTGGACGGGCGCCTGCGCTTCGTGTCGCCCGCCGCGGAGCGCACCCTCGCCATCCGGCCCGAGGACCTGGTGGGGCAGAACCTGCTGGACCTGTGGGCAGAGGGTGACCGGGAACGTCTTGCCGCCTTCCTTGCCGAGGTGGCGGCAACCCGGGGCAAGGCGGTGGGGCCCATCGAGGTGCAGGTGTCGAGCGGCGCGAAGCGCTTCACCCTGGAGAGCGTGGGCAGCAACCTGCTGCATGATCCTGCGATCGCGGGACTCGCCCTGAACTTCCGCGACGTCAGCGAGCGCAAGGCCCTCGAGGAGCAGCTGCGCCAGCTGGCGTTCCACGACCCCCTGACGCTGCTCGCCAACCGCAGCCTGTTCCGCAACCGGGTGGAGCACGCGCTGACCCTGGCGCAGCGGTCGCGCCAGCAGATTGCGGTGATGTTCCTGGACCTCGACCACTTCAAGAACGTCAACGATTCGCTCGGTCACGATGCCGGCGACCGTCTGCTCCAGGCAGCGGCCCAGCGGCTCGTGAAGTGCACGCGCT
>CAZTGY010000498.1:0-1928 GCA_964613445.1 uncultured Chromatiaceae bacterium
TCCGTGTCGCCGAGGTCGCGGAACTTGATGGGCATCAGGTCGCCGTGCATCCGGAGCATGGGTGGCACGCCTACGGCGAGGTGGATGTCCGAGCAGCCCTGGGCCAGGCCCAGCTTCAGGAATGCGTCAATGCGGGCCATGGTGCGTGACCGGCGGGCGTCAGGCAGCCCGCTCGAGCGCCTCCCGCAGTTCATCCATGGAATCGAAGCGCTTCAGCTTGTCCACTTCCATCGCCTTGCGGACCACGGCCGCGAGCGCGGGCGGGATGTCGGGGTTCAGTTCCTCGCAGAGCTTCGCCTTGCCCTGGACGTGCTGGTACATCACCGACATGTGATCGCCCTTGGTGTAGGGCGGAGTGCCGGTGAGCATCTCGTAGATGATGACCCCGACGCTGTAGATGTCGGCCCGGTGGTCCACCTTCTTGCCCAGGATCTGCTCGGGGGCCATGTACTTGGGCGAGCCGATGACGTACCCCGTCTTGGTTAGCTGGGTGTCGCCCGAGCTGGCAGCGGCGGCCACGCCGAAGTCCACGATCTTCAGGAGGCCTTCGTCATTGATGAGGATGTTCGCCGGCTTCAGGTCCCGGTGGACGATGCCAACCTGGTGGGCCACGGCCATGCCATTGGCAATGTCCTGGCCCCAGCTGTTCGTCTTCGCAAAGGGCAGGGGCTTGTGCTTGGCCATCTCGGCCCCGAGCGTGTGGGAGGGGAAGTACTCCATGGAGATGGCGTAGTTGCCGCCCAGGCTCACGAAGTCGAAGATGCGGATGACATTACGGTGCGTGATCTTGCGGGAGTACCGCAGCTCGTGCACGAACCGCTTCATCATCTCCTCGTCGGAGCTGACGTTGGGGTTGAGGAACTTGAGGATCAGGCGCTCGCCGACGATCTCGTCCTCGACGAGCACCACCGTGCCGAAGGCGCCCTTGCCGATCTTCTCGATGTACCGGTAGCGGCCCTCGATGAGATCGCCCGTCTTCAGCGTGCTGACGTCGAGCTTGATGGCCTTGTCGAGGGACTTGACCATCTCCTCCACCCGGGCGTTGTCGACCAGCAGCGTCTTGGCTGCCTCGGCCGGCGTCTCCACCCGGATGTCGGGTGTGCTCGTGCTGGAACCGGCGATGCTCTCGATGCGCGACATGGCCTGGGCAGCCACCTTGGCGATGGTCTCGTCGGAGCCGGTGGCCAGGCTGCGCAGCCGGTCCTTCAGCGTGTCGGCGGAATCGGAGGTGGCCAGGTGGCCGATGGCATTCACCGCCTCGATGCGGATGTCCTTCTCGGGCCGGTCCAGCATCGGCAGCAGCTGGGGCAGCACGGCGGACGTGCCCAGCCTGCCCAGCGCGCGGAGGGCGGCGGGCACGGAGCGAGCGTCGCCCGTCAGCATCTCGACCAGGGCGGGCGCGGCCTTCTCGCTCCGGATCTCGGCCAGCGCGTCGGCGGCGCGCTCGCGGACCCACCAGTCGTTGTCGCGGGTCGCCTTGATCAGGTAGTCCACGGCTCGCTCGTCCTTGGTCTGGTTCAGGATCTCGATGGCCGAGCGCCGGATGTTCTCGTTCTTGTCCCCGACGAGCTGGAGGACCGCGTCCATGACCCGCGGGCCCCCGATCTTGGCGAGGGCATCGGAGGCCCGGGACCGGACCCACCAGTCGCCGTCCTCCAGGGCCACCAGCAGGGCCTTCACGGTGGAGGGCTCGGCAATCTCGTTCAGGACCTCCACGGCTGATCGCCGGGCGAACTCGGACTCGTCCTTCAGCACGTCCACCAGGTGCTTCAGGGTGTCCGGGTGGCGAAGCTTCACCACGAGGTCCACCGCCCGGGCCTGAACCTCGAGCTCGGGGTCTGCCAGCAGGGTGCAGATCAGCGCAATGTCCCGGTCACCGGGCATGGCCGCCAGGGCCTCCAGGGCCGCCTTGCGGACCATCTTGTTCT
>CAZTGY010000499.1:0-1924 GCA_964613445.1 uncultured Chromatiaceae bacterium
ACCGACAGGGGCAGGGCGAAGGCTTCCGCGAACTGCTCGGCGGCGCGGGTGGCGTCCATTTCCCCGACCAGATTGGGATAGGTCACCCCGGTCTCGCCCAGGAACTGGATCACCGGGTCACGCCGGTCGATGGCGATGCCCACGATCTGCACCCTGGCCGGGTCCTGGGACTGCTGGAACTGTTCCAGCAGGGGCATTTCCTTCCGGCAGGGCGCGCACCAGGTGGCCCAGAAGTTGATCAGCAGCGTGCGCCCGGACCACTCGGCCAGATCCCGCTCCCGGTCATTGAGGTCCTTGAGCCGGATGGCCGGCAGGGCGTCGCCGATCCCCACGCCGGCAGGCACGGGCTCACTGGAAACAGGGGGTTGCGACTTGTCAGCAGTATCAGCAGCTGAGTCGACAGCAGTATTGACAGTCGATGTGGGCGGCCGGTCCTGGCGGTTCATTCCCAGCCAGATGCCGGCAATCAGGAAGACGGCGATCCAGAGGGCGATGGCCAGTTTGCGAATGGGGCGCATGGTGCGGGAGATGCTCTCAGTTACGGTTGGTGGCGACCGCGGTTGCCGCCGGCGCCCCGCCGAAGACTGCCGACACGTGGGCGGCAAAATCCGCGGCGGGCTTGAAGCCGACGACCCGCCGGGACGTCTGCTCGATGCCGTCCGCCGTGAAGAACATGATGGTCGGCGGCCCGATGATACCGAAGCGCCGCATCAATTCCTGATCCGCGGTGTCCACGGCGGTGACATCCGCCTGGAGCACGAGGGCGTCGGCCAGCGCGGCCTGCACCGCCGGATCGGGGAAGGTGTACTTCTCCATTTCCTTGCAGGACACGCACCAGTCCGCGTAGAAGTCGAGCAGCACGGGGCGGCCTTCCGACCGGGCGCCGGCGACCGCCTGCTCCAGGTCAGCCACCGTCTTGATGCGCGTGAAAGCCTTGCCCTCGCCGGGCTGGAGCCCGGCGCCCGCTGCGGCGGGTGCGCTCACGAACTGCAGCGGCCGGAGCGCATCCTCGCTGCCGGCGAGCGCCCCGATGAGCAACGCGGCGCCATAGATCACGGCGACGATGCCGAAGCCCTTGCCGAGCTTGCGTGACATGGCCGCGCTGCTGTCGACCGGCGCGAAGGCGCCTAAGAAGACGCCGCCGATCACGAGCAGCACGGCCCAGAGCGCGAGCGTCAGCGTGCCCGGCCAGAGGCGGTCCAGCATCCACACCGCCATGCCCAGCATCATCAGGCCGAAGGCGGCCTTGACCGAAACCATCCACGGGCCGGCCTTCGGCATCAGCCGGCCCGCCGAGGCGCCGATCGCGAGCAGCGGGATGCCCATGCCGATCCCGAGTGCAAACAGCGCGAGCGCACCCCGCGCCACGTCACCCGTCTTCGCGATCACCGTCAGCGCCGCGACCAGTGGCGGCGTCACGCAGGTGGTGACGACCGCGGCGGAGATCACGCCCATGATGGCCGCGCCGATGAAGCTGCCGGACTTCTGCTCCCCCGAGATGGTGTTGAGCCGGGTCTGCCAGGACGCGGGGATCTGCAGGTCGAACAGGCCGAACATGGAGAGCGCCAGGGCGACGAACAGCAGGGCCACGCCGATGGTCACCGCGGGCTGCTGCATGACCGCCTGCACCTGGGAACCCGCGGCGGCAAAGACGGCGCCGAGCGCGGTGTAGGTCGTCGCCATGCCCAGTACGAAGGCGAGGGACAGCAGGAATGCCCTGGCCGAACCGAGCGGCGCGCCGTCCCGGGTTCCCTGGCCCACGATGATTCCCGAGAGGATTGGGTACATGGGCAGGCAGCAGGGGGTGAACGACAGCAGCAGGCCCAGGCCCGCAAACATGGCCATGACGGCCAGGAGATTGCCGTCGCGGATCAGGGTGAAGAGGCGGTCCTGCTCGGATTCGGTCGCGGCTGAAGCCGCTCCT
>CAZTGY010000500.1:0-1907 GCA_964613445.1 uncultured Chromatiaceae bacterium
CTTCCTCACCGGGCGCTCGGGCGCAGGCAAGAGCACGGTGCTCAAGCTGATTGCCCTGATCGAGCATCCCACGCGGGGCACGGTCACGGTGGATGGCCGCAACCTGGGAAAGCTGCCCGATCGGGAGATTCCCGCGCACCGTCAGCAGATCGGCATGGTGTTCCAGGACAACAAGCTGCTCGGTGATCGCAGCGCCTACGAGAACGTGGCGCTACCGCTCATCATCAACGGTACTGGTGAGCGCGAGATCGGGCGGCGGGTGCGGGCCGCGCTGGACCAGGTCGGTTTGCTCGACCGGGAGCGCTACCCGCCGCGGGCCCTGTCCGCGGGCGAGCAGCAGCGGCTGGGCATCGCCCGGGCGATCGTCAGCCGGCCCAAGGTCCTGATCGCTGACGAGCCCACGGGTAACCTGGACCCGGACCTGGCCCTGGAGGTCATGGCACTGTTCAGGCGCCTGAACGAGGTCGGCACCACCATGCTGATCGCGACCCACGACCTGCACCTCGTCGAGCGCTTCGGCAGCCGCCGGATCGTCCTGGCCGGCGGACAGGTCGAGGGTGGCGAGGCGGTGGCGGCATGAACGTCGGCAACTGGCTCACCCGGCACGCTCAGAACGCCCTCGGCGCGCTCGGCACCCTGGCGCGGAACCCGGTGGCAACGGCGCTCACCGTGACCGTGATTGGCATTGCGCTCGCGCTGCCCGCCGCGCTCAGCGTGCTGGTGCAGTCGGGCCGATCACTGGCCGGCGGCTGGGCGGACGTGCGGGATTTCTCGGTCTACCTAGCGCCCGGTGTGGCGCTGGACCGGGCCGAGGCGCTTGCCGGCGAGCTGCGCGGGAATCCCGGCGTGGCATCCGTGCGGCTGATTCCGGCCGAGGCGGCCGCCGAGGAGCTCGGGAAGGATCCCGGTTTCGCGGGCGCCATGGCTGCGCTGGAATCGAATCCCCTGCCCCACACCCTGGTGGTGCGACCCAGGGAGGCTCTCGGCGGCGAGGCCCTGCAGGCCCTCGGTGCCGAGGTCGCCAAGGCGCCAGGCGTCGACCTCGTGAAGCTGGACCTGCAGTGGGTGGAGCGCCTGAACGCGGTGCTGGATTTCCTCCGGCGGCTGGGCCTCATGATCGGCGGCCTGCTGATCGCCGCCGTCGTGATCGTCGTGGGCAACACCATCCGGCTGGACATCCAGAACCGGTCGGCGGAGATCGAGGTGACCAAGCTCCTGGGCGCGACCGATGCCTTCGTGCGGCGGCCGTTCCTGTACCTCGGCCTCTGGTATGGCGTGCTGGGCGGCCTGGTGGCGGTGCTGATCCTGCTGGTGGGGCTTTGGGCGCTGGGCGGGCCGATCACCCGGCTGGCCGGCCTCTATGGCAGCAGCTTCGAGCTGGGCGGGGCCGGCGGCGGCAGCATCCTGGCGGTCCTGGCCGGGGGGATCCTGTCCGGCTGGGGAGGCGCCTGGCTGGCCGTTTCACGCCACCTTGCTGCAATACAGCCCAAGGTGGACTGAAGGCATCCGGCGGAACCGGCCTCCTCGTTAGCACTCTAAGGGGTCGAGTGCTAGGATTTGAACCGGGAGGTAGATACATGACTGCTGCTGGTGCCTTGCTGCCCTTGTCCAATGCCCGCGAACTGGCCTTGGCCGGCCCGCTTGGAAGCCTGGACGCCTATATCTCGGCGGTCAGCCAGGTACCCGTCCTGAGCCAGGCGGAAGAGGTGGCCCTCGCCCGTCGCCTGCGCGACCACTCGGACCTGGATGCTGCCCGGGAGCTCGTCCTTTCCCAGCTCCGGTTCGTGGTGCACATCGCCCGCGGTTACACCGGTTACGGGCTGCCGCTGGGCGACCTGGTCCAGGAAGGCAACGTCGGCCTGATGAAGGCCGTGAAGCGCTTCGACCCGGAGATGGGCGTGCGCCTG
>CAZTGY010000501.1:0-1902 GCA_964613445.1 uncultured Chromatiaceae bacterium
TGACAGCAGGATGTGCTCCCGGCTGTCCACCGGACCTGCATCGATGCCGACCAGGGTCAGCAGGCCCGTGACGACGCCCGCGACGTGCTGCCGGTAGAGGTCGGCGTCGGCGCGCAGGGCCTCGGGCGGCGCCGTGAAGGAACCGAGCACCGAAATGGGCAGTCCCGCGGTGCTCCCGGGCGTGTAGAGCGCGAAATCCGCGGCTGCCTTGAGCCGTGCGATGCGCTCCGGAGGCTGTCCCCCGCCGGCAAGGCCCTGGCGCCAGGCCTCCGCCTGGCTCGCGGCGAATTCCGGCACGGTCTTGCCCGCCGCGGCAGCTGACTGCGCATCCACCCAGGGTTCGAAGTCCGCCGGGCGCAGCTCCGGGAAGGTGAGCAGCAGGTTGCCCAGGTCGCCCTTGGGGTCGATGGCGATGACCGGCACCTTGTCGAGTGCGGCTTCCTCGAGCAGGGAGATCCCGAGGCCCGTCTTGCCGCTGCCGGTCATGCCGATGATGACGGCGTGGGTGGTGAGGTCCGGCGAATCGTAGAGCACGAGGTCGTCGGTGAGCTTGCCCGCCGCCGGGTCCCAGCGGCGGCCCAGGTAGAACGCTCCGAGCTTCTCGTAGTCCTGCACTTCGATCTCCCTGTAGGAGCGCCTTCAGGCGCGACCAGCCTTTGCGTCGCGCCTGAAGGCGCTCCTACGCCAGCGTCTTGAGGTCCACGCGCATGCCGCGTTCTGCAACGACAGTCCGCGGGGCGCCATCCTTCTTCAGTCGTGCGGCGAGCCCCTCGGCGGCGGTGGACTCCCCATGCACCAGGTACACCGGCGGCTTGGGGCTGAAGCTGCCGTACCAGCGCGCCAGGTCGTCCTGGTCGCCGTGGGCGGAGAGGCCGCCGACCGTGTGGATGCGGGCCCGCACGCGGATGGTTTCCTGGTGGATCCGGACGTAGGTGTTGCCGTCCACCAGTTGCCGGCCCAGCGTGCCGAAGGCCTGGTAGCCGACGATGACCACGTCGCATTCCGGGCGCCAGAGGTTGTGCTTGAGGTGGTGCACGATCCGGCCGCCCTCGCACATGCCGCTGCCGGCGATGATGATGGCGCCGCTGGGGATCCGGTTGATCGCCTGGGAATCCTCCGCCGACTCGGAGAGCATCAGGTTCGGCAGGCGCGGCATGCCCCCGGCGTCCTGCAGTTCCGGCGTGTCCCAGTAGATCCGTGAAGTGCGGATGGCCATGGGGCTGTCGAGGAAGACCTTCCAGCGGGCCAGGTTCCATTCCGCGTAGTGCGTGGCGAACAGGTGCAGGATTTCCTGAGTGCGGCCCACGGCGAAGGCCGGAATGAGCACGTTGCCCCGGCGGTGATCCGCCTCCTGGATGATCGATGTCATCTCCCGGACGGTGGCCTCCCGGTCCCGGTGCAGCCGGTCGCCGTAGGTGCTTTCCATCAGCACCAGGTCGGCCTCGGTATTCCGCGCCGGGTCCTGCAGGATCGGCGTGCCGTACTGGCCGAGGTCCCCGCTGAAGACGACCTTGCGCTCGACCCCCGCGTTCTTCAGCCAGACCTCGACGCTGGCGGAACCCAGGATGTGGCCCGCATCCACGTACCGGATCGAAACGCCGGGGAGGATCTCGCGCCGTTCCAGATAGGGCAGGGTGACGAACTGTCCCAGGGTCTGCTCGACCTCGGCAGCGGTGTACAGGGGCTTCACCAGCGGCAGGTCCTTGCGCTCCCTCTTGCGGTTCTCGCGCTCCGCGTCGCCTTCAGCGAGGCGGGCGCTGTCCTCGAGCATGATCTCGCAGAAGCGCGCCGTGGTTGCCTGGACGTAGATCGGCCCGCGGTATCCGCGATGGATGAGCAACGGCAGCCGGCCGGAGTGATCGATGTGGGCGTGCGAGAGCACCAGCGCGTCGAGCTCGGTGG
>CAZTGY010000502.1:0-1899 GCA_964613445.1 uncultured Chromatiaceae bacterium
AGATCCGGTCGATGCCGCGGCCTTCCAGCGCCGAGCAGGTGGCGACCGGCACTTCCCAGCGGGCCGAGCGCGGCCGCAGGAAGCGGAGCGCGCTCCGGTAGTCCGCCGCCGCCCGCTCGGCGGCGGCTGCCATCTCGCCGTCGGCCTTGTTGACCACGATCAGGTCGGCCATCTCCACGATGCCGCGCTTGATGCCCTGGAGCTCATCGCCGCCGCCCGGCAGGAGCAGGAGCAGGAACAGGTCGGTCATGTCCGCCACCGCGGTCTCGGACTGGCCCACCCCAACGGTCTCGACGATCACCACGTCGAAGCCTGCGGCCTCGACCAGCAGCACGGTCTCCCGCGTGTTCCGGGTGACTCCGCCCAGCGTGCCGCCCGCGGGCGAGGGCCGGATGAAGGCCTCGAGCCGCCGCGACAGGGTTTCCATGCGGGTCTTGTCGCCGAGGATGGAGCCGCCGGACAGGGCCGACGAGGGGTCGACCGCGAGCACGGCCACCTTGTGGCCCTGGTCGATCACGAGGTTGCCCAGGCTCTCGATGAACGTGGACTTGCCCACCCCCGGGACCCCGGAGATGCCCACGCGGATCGAGCGCCCGGCAAGCGGCGTCAGCAGCTCGAGCAGGCGGTTGGCCGGCTCCCGGTCGCCCGGGTGGCTGGACTCGACCAGCGTGATGGCCCGGCCCAGGGCGCGGCGGTCTCCGGCGCGCAGCTCCTCGGCGAGTTGCGCAGGGGCCTGCCTGACCGGTCCTGCCCCCACGAACTCAGCCGAACTCGACGATGGGCTGGTCGACGACGAGGCTCTGGCCCTGCTCCACGAGGATCTTCGTGACCTTTACGTCGTCCATCGCCCGCAGGCTGTTCTCCATCTTCATCGCCTCGACCACCGCGATCTCCTCGCCGGCCTTCAGTTCCTGGCCCACCGTCACGGCCAGGCGGACGAGCAGCCCGGGCATGGGCGACAGCAGGAACTTCGACAGGTCCGGCGGCACCTTGGCCAGCATCAGCCGGGCCAGTCCGGCCGCCCTGGGCTCGCACACGAGTGCGTCCACCTGGGCGCCGCGATGGCTGAGCCGGTAGCGGACACCGACCCGGTCCATCTGGAAGCAGACGGCGCGGCCATCCACCGTGGCGCGGACGAGGGCGTCGCCGAACTTCCAGTCGGTGACGACCTGGTGGGTGCGGTTGCCGAGGCGCACCTCGCAGCCGCCCGTGACCGGCACCGCGGTGACGGCGTGATGGTCCTCGCCGATGATCACCACGAAGTCGTTGCCGACCCGGCGCTCGTGGCTGGGCAACTGGCCGGAGAGCCTTGCTGCCCGGTCCATGAAGCGCCGGTGGATGCTGGCCGCGATCACCACGGCGAGGGCGGGATCCTCCCGGGCCACGTCCGCGGCGTGGAAGCCCTGCGGATACTCCTCGGCGATGAAATTGGTGGAGAGGCGCCCCTCGCGGAAGCGGGGATGGGAGACGAGCGCGTTGAGGAAGCTGATGTTATGGGACACGCCGCGGATGTGGTACGCGTCGAGCGCGTCGGCCATGCGGTCGATGGCCTCGTCACGGGTGCGCCCGCCGGTGATCAGCTTCGCGATCATCGGGTCGTAGTACATCGACACTTCGCTGCCTTCCTCGATGCCGGTATCCACGCGCACGTGGTCCGACTCGGCCGGTGGCTGGCAGCGCACGAGGCGGCCGATGGAGGGCAGGAAGTTGCGGAACGGGTCCTCGGCATAGACGCGGGCCTCGAGGGCCCAGCCGTCGATCCGGACGTCCTTCTGCTTCAGGGCCAGCTTCTCCCCGGCGGCGACCCGGATCATCAGCTCGACCAGGTCCAGCCCCGTGATGAGCTCGGTGACCGGGTGCTCGACCTGCAGGCGGGTGTTCATCTCGAGGAAGTAGAAG
>CAZTGY010000503.1:0-1893 GCA_964613445.1 uncultured Chromatiaceae bacterium
CTGGGACGCTCCTGCCGGGAGAAATCCCGTCGCGGCTGAAGCCGCTCCTACAGGTCCGTTCCCACCCGGAACCGCACCCGGGCCGCTTCCGGCCAGTGGGGCCGGCATGCCGCCAGGATCCCGTCGGCCTCGAAGCGCAGCCGCGCTGCCCATTCGGGGCGGGTGGCGGTGATCACGAGGGTGCCATCCGGGCGGAGGTTGCACGCGGTAACCGCCGTGGCCAGCTCGCCGGCCAGCTGCTGCCGGACGCAATCAGCGAGCTCGAGCCGGCTGCTGGCGGCCTTCGCCAGTGCGCCCAGCGGGCTGGAGAGGGCCATGAGCTCGCCGAGCCCGCGCGGGCCTTTTCCCGATGAATTGCTCATTGCCGCGACTTGGTTTGTGAACCGTTCCTTGTTATGCCAAAACCGGTCGGGCATAGTTTAGGCGCAAGCCAGAAGAGCTGTCCGGTCCATCAGCAGCGACGTCATGCCCCAAGACCGCCTCACCAGCCGCCTCGTCCCCGCCGTCCTCGGTGTAGCCTCGGCAGTCCTGCTGGGGGGCGCTGGATTCGGGCTTGGATGCCTTTATGCCATTGCCTTGCCCCCGGCCGTGACCGTCGCCGCGATGCCTGCCAGCACGCCAGGCGTGGGCGGGCCGGAGGAGCCGGCTCCCGCAATCACCCCCGCCGTTGCCCGCCCGGCCCCCGTCTTCCGCGCCATTTCTCCGACACCTGGTGGGGCAGGCCCGTTCGGCGCCACGCTCGCCATGGACCGGCCCGTGGCCGGCGGCTGGGTTTCCAGTCACTTCGGCCGGCGGGCGGATCCCTTCACCGGCCGGCCTGCCGTCCACCGGGGGCTGGATTTCGCGGGCCTCGACAACAGCGCGATCCTCGCGGTTGCGCCCGGGGTCGTGACCTGGTCCGGGCGCCAGCGGGGCTATGGCAACCTGATCGAGATCGACCACGGCCGGGGCTGGGTGACCCGCTACGGCCACAACGCCTCCAACCTGGTGGCCGTCGGCGATTACGTGAAACCCGGCCAGATGATTGCCCTCATGGGCGCGACCGGGCGTGCCACGGGCACCCACCTGCACTTCGAGGTCCTCTACCGGGGCCGCCACCAGAATCCCGCCCGATTCGTGCCGCAGGACACCTGAAGGCACACCTGAAGCGCCGCCCGCGGGCGCCGGAATTCCCCTGCTAGAATAGTGCGTCGCGGCCGGCCGGCTGCGGAGGATGCACGTCTTGCTCAATTGGTTTACCCGGCTCTTCGGGAGCCGTAATCAGCGCTTGTTGGCCCGGTACGCCCGGATCGTGGCGGCCGCGAACCAGCAGGAGAGCGGCCTCAAGGCCCTCGACGACGCGGCCCTGAAGGCGAAGACGGCCGAATTCCGCCAGCGGCTCGCCGGCGGCGCCACCCTCGACTCCCTGATTCCCGAGGCCTTTGCCGTGGTCCGGGAGGCCGCCCGGCGGACCCTCGGCCTCCGTCACTTCGACATGCAGCTGGTCGGCGGGCTGGTGCTCCACGAGGGGAAGATCGCCGAAATGCGGACGGGCGAGGGCAAGACGCTGGTCGCCACGCTGCCTGCCTACCTGAACGCACTGCCGGCCCGTGGCGTCCACATCGTCACGGTCAACGAGTACCTGGCCCAGCGCGACTCCGACTGGATGGGCCCGGTCTACCGGTTCCTCGGCCTGGAGGTCGGCGTGATCCGCAACGGCCAGACCAGTGCCGAGAAGCGCGCGGCCTACGCGCTGGACATCACCTACGGCACCAACAACGAGTTCGGCTTCGACTACCTGCGGGACAACCTGGCGTTCCGGCGCGAGGACCAGGTGCAGCGGCCCCTGGCCTACGCCGTCGTCGACGAGGTCGACTCGATCCTCATCGACGAGGCGCGCACGCCGCTGATCAT
>CAZTGY010000504.1:0-1876 GCA_964613445.1 uncultured Chromatiaceae bacterium
CGGCCTGACCTATGACCTCCGCAGCGAGTATCTCGCCGCGGGTTATAGCGACGTCGATACCGCCGAGTTCGACCAGCCGGAGACCATCGACGCCATAGCCGGCGCATTGGCCCGCCTGGGCCTTGCCGTCGAGCGAATCGGCAACGCCCGCCAGCTGGCAGCCCGCCTCACCGCCGGTGACCGCTGGGACCTCGTCTTCAACTTCTGCGAAGGCCTCCATGGCTTCGGCCGGGAGTCCCTGGTGCCCGCGCTCCTGGATGCCTGGCAGATTCCCTACGTGTTCTCCGACCCGCTGGCCTGCGCCGTGACGCTGCACAAGGGCGTCGCCAAGCACGTGGTCCGGGGGCACGGCCTGGCGACCCCGGATTTCGCCGTGGTCGAGTCGGCGGAGGAAGCCAGGGACCTTAAGCTCCGGTTTCCCCTCTTCGCCAAACCGGTGGCCGAAGGCACGGGCAAGGGCATTTCCACGGCATCCCGGGCCGGATCGATGGAGGAACTGGTCGCGGTCTGCGGGACGCTCCTGGCCCGGCACCGGCAGCCGGTCATCATCGAGGAGTTCCTGCCCGGCCGGGAATTCACGGTGGGCCTGGTTGGCACGGGCGCCGAAGCCGGGGCCATCGGCACCATGGAGGTCCACCTGGGTCCCAAGGCGGACCCGGGGGTGTATACCTTCGACAACAAGGAGCACTGGGAAGGCCGGGTGACGTACTCCCTGCTGACGGAGGAGCCGCTGCTGACGGCGGTCGAGGCCCTGGCGGTCGGCGCCTGGCGGGCCCTGGGCTGCCGCGACGGCGGCCGGCTGGACATCCGGCTCGACGCGGCGGGCCGTCCGAGCTTCCTCGAGGCCAATCCGCTCGCGGGCCTCCATCCGGGGCACTCCGACCTGCCCTTCATCTGCCGCTTCAAGGGCATCCCCTACGACGAACTGATCCGGCGCATCGTCGTTTCCGCCGTCCGCCGCGCCGGCCTCCCGGTAACCGGCGCACTGGCCACGAGGATCGCGGCGTGACCGTCGGCAGGACGGTCCTGATCCTGCACAACTCGGTTACGCACGAGTCCACGGCAGACGCCCTGGACATCCTCGAGCAGATGGACTGCGTGCGGGCCGCGCTGGTCAGCCACGGCTACGAGGCGCCGACCCTGGCCATCGACCTCCGGCTCGACGCCGTAAAGGCACGCCTGAAGGAGTTTCCGCCCCACGCCGTCTTCAATCTCGTGGAGGCGATCGACGACTGCGGGCAGCTCGTGGCCGTGGCCACCGCACTGCTCGACCACCTGCAGATCCCCTACACGGGCTGCAGCACCGAGGGGCTCATGATCACGGGCAACAAGGTGATGGCCAAGCGCTGGCTGCGGGCCCACGGCCTGGCCACCGCGGACTGGTGGGACGGCGTGTCGCCGGTCCCGCCCCACCCCGGCCCGGGTCGCTGGATCACCAAGCCGGTGAGCGAAGACGCCTCGATCGGCATGGACGACTCGTCGGTGGTCGACGACTTCAGCCAGGTACCGGCCCGGGTGCGGGAGCGGGAGACCCTGCGGAAGTACCGCTGGTTCGCCGAGCAGTTCGTCGAGGGCCGGGAGATCAACGTTGCCCTCATTGACGGCCCCGCCGGACCGCAGGTGTTGCCGATCCCGGAGATCGAATTCGTCGACTACCCGGCCGGCAAACCCCGGATCGTGGGCTACGCGGCCAAGTGGCAGGAAGACTCCTTCGAGTGCAAGAACACCGTCCGGCGCTTCGTGGATCCGGTGAAGGAGGCCGCGCTGTGCGCCGAGCTGGGCCGCATGTCGCTGCAGTGCTGGGACATCTTCCAGCTCAGGGGCTATGCCCGGGTGGACTTCCGGGTGGATGCATCCGGCAAACCCTGGGTCCTCG
>CAZTGY010000505.1:0-1865 GCA_964613445.1 uncultured Chromatiaceae bacterium
TGGCTCCGGCGGGCAACGCACCGGGCGCCATGCCCGGTCCCACCGGGGTCACCCACCCTCGCCCTCCCCGGCCGGTCCGCCCGGCCCGTACCGGCCCGCAGCAGGGGCCGACCGTGAACCCCGTCAGATTTCCCCCACCCCCCGGGTGGCATAATCGCCGGTGTTCGGTGCGTTGGGTCCGAACGTCCGGGTGTCCATCGAGGTTGCCGTCATGAAGCGCCTGTCTGCTTCCGGTTTGCTGGTCCTGTCCCTCGCGGGCGCCTTCGGCGCCGCTGCGGTGGCGCAGGAGGCCTCGGTGTACCGCTGGGTCGATGCCCAGGGCATCGTCCACTACAGCGACCAGCCGGCCGCCGACAGCTCGGCCGAGGAGCTGCCCATCCGCTACCGCAAGACCGACCGCGGCGCGCTGCAGGCCCGCCTCAAGGCCAGGAGCGAACTCGAGGCTGCGGGTGCCGTCCGCGAGGGCCAGGAGTCCGATGCGGATGCCGCCGCCGAGGCCGACCGGCAGAAGGTGCTGGCCGAGCGGGAAACGAACTGCAAGGCGGCCCGGGATCGTGTGGCAAAGTACACGAATGCACTCCGGCTCTATAAGCCCGGTCCGAATGGCGAGCGCGTCTACCTGACAAACGAGGAACTGGATGTCGAGCGTGCCGATGCCAGCCGGGCTGTCGAGCAGTGGTGCAACGCGGGTTAGCGCCAGCGACAACGGCGGCAGGAGCAGCAACGCCGATCATTTCACGCTCCCGGACCTCTGCTCGCCCCTGGCCGTCTTCGGCGTCGTCCTCGCTTCCCAGCTCCTTGCCCTGCTCCTGACACTGGCCGGCCAGCCCGGCTGGTTTGCTTTCTATTCCCACCTGGCCCAGACCGCGCTGCTGCTCCTCTGGACCGGGCTGATAAGTGCGGCGGTGCTCTGCCGGCTGCGCCGGTGGCTCACCCGCTTCCCCGTACCGGAAGGCAGCGTGGTGGCCTACCTGCTCGTCATGGGCTGCGTCGTCGTGGTCTCCGAAGCGGCCTTCTGGCTGGGCCGCTTCCTGGGAGCCGGGCCGGATACCGGCGGCGGCTGGTTCCCGACGGCGCACTGGTCCTTCCTCACCCGGAATCTCGCCATCGCCACGCTGGTTACCGCGCCGCTGTTGCGCTACTTCTACGTGTCCCAGCAGTGGCAGCGGAACGTGAGGCGCGAGGCCGAGGCCCGGCTGAATGCCCTGCAGGCCCGCATCCGGCCCCACTTCCTGTTCAACAGCATGAATACCATCGCGTCCCTGACACGCACCAACCCCGTGGCGGCGGAACAGGCCGTCGAGGACCTGGCCGACCTGTTCCGCGCCTCGCTGCGGGACGGGCGCCAGCTCATTCCGCTGCGGGAGGAACTGGAGATCGCCCGGGTCTACGAGCGGATGGAACAGCACCGGCTCGGCGAGCGGCTCAGGGTCGACTGGCAGCTCGGGACGCTGGCCGGGGAAGCAGAGATTCCGGGGCTCACGATCCAGCCCCTGCTGGAGAACGCGATCTACCACGGGATCGAGCCCTCGCCGCAACCCGGCGTCATCTCGGTCCGGGGGGAATCGGACGGCAAGCTGATCCGCATCTCGGTGACCAACCCGCTGCCGCCGGCGAGCATGGCGTCCCGCCCCGGCCACGGGCTGGCACTGGAGAACATCCGTGAGCGGCTGGAGCTGGCGTTCGGCAGTGAGGGCGCTCTGGCCATCGAGTCGGCGCCGGATCGCTACACTGTCACCATCGTCTTTCCGGCGGCTGGAGGGCGGACCTACTCGTGAGCGCCGACACCACGACCCCGGAGGCCGCCAGCGTGCTGATCGTCGATGACGAGCCCCCCGCCCGTACCCGGCTCCGGCAACTCGTGA
>CAZTGY010000506.1:0-1855 GCA_964613445.1 uncultured Chromatiaceae bacterium
CGATCTTGTACTCCTCCTCGCGCTCGCCGCTGAAGCCGTGCGTGTCGTGCACGTATTCGTTGTGAGCGGGGTCCACGCCGTTCTCGATGGAACGCTCGTAATAGCCGTTGATCTGGAAGTGCTGCAGGGTCGTCCGCCAGCCGTCCTGCTCCCACTCCTTGCAGGCCAGGATCGGGGGCCGCTCGGCCTCGGGCAGGTCGCCCAGGAACGCGAAAATGATGCCGTAGCGCTCGTCCACCGGGTAGGCATCGATGCGCGTGCGACCCGGGACGGCCGCGTTCGCGCCAAGGGAGGGAATCTTGGTGCAGTTGCCGGCGCCGTCAAACTGCCAGCCGTGGTAGGGGCACTGGATGCAGTCGCCCTTGATCTTGCCACCGGCGAGCGAGCCGCCACGGTGGGTGCAGATGTTGGCGAGGCAGCTGGCCTTGCCCTGGGTGTCGCGGAACACCACGAAATCCTGCCCGAGGGCCCGCACCTTGAGGGGCTTGTCGGTCAGCTCGGCGGTGGTCGTCATCGGGTACCAGAAATTGATGTACATGGGCTCTTTACCGGTGCTTCAACTGCGTTGAACTATAGGCTGGCGGATGGCGCCCGCCAAGCGTCCCGGGAACCGGGTCAGTCCGCAGACTGAACACCTGCGGCCCGGGACCGCAGGCCGCGCATGATCGCGATACAGGGCAACATAAGGAGCGCCGCGGCGAAGAGGGGCGCATCGCGGCCGAGTCCCGCCAGGCCGAGCAGGGCAATCATGCCGGGCCCCAGGGCACGGCCCAGCCAGCTGGCCGTGTTGAAGGTCCCGAGCACCAGGCCCCGCTCCGAATCCCCGGCCTGCTTGGACACGAGGCTGTTCATGGTCGTCATGTACAGGGCGCTGCCGGTGGTGGTGAAGGTGATGCCGAAGAGCATCACTCCCCAGAACAGCGACTGGGTCATGACCAGCAAGCCGACGACGTAGGAACTCAAGCCCCAGATCAGCAGGATCTTCTCGCCGAAGCGCTTCACCAGGGGACCGACGAGCAGCCCCTGGGTCGTGACGACCAGCACGGCCAGGTACGTGAACGAGAGCCCGATCTCGCGGGGGCCCCAGCCGAACCGGTCACCCGCCCAGAAAGGGAAGTTGGTCTCGAAGGCGGCCATGGCCAGGTAGGCGAGGAAGCCCACGGTGAGGAGCTGGCCAAGCACCGGCCGCTGCACGACCTGCCTGAACGCGGCGACTCCGCCCGCCGTGTCACCTGCCGGCCTGGCAGCAGCCCGCTTTTCAGGCGGCAGGCTTTCCTTGAGGAGGAAGAACGCGCCGGTGATCGCCAGCAGGCACACCGATGCAGCCGCAAGTCCGGGCCAGAGGAGCGTCGCCGAGGCGGCGTCCCGGCCCCCCAGCAGGCCGCCCACGAGCGGCCCGACGATGAAGCCCAGCGACAGCGACGCCCCCACGGTGCCGAGGGTCTTGGCCCGCTGCTCCGGCGGGGAGATGTCGGAAGCATAGGCCATGGCCACCGGAATGTTGCCGCCCATGAGCCCGGTCAGGAGCCGGCCGAAGGAGAGCGTCCAGGGATCCGGCGCGAAGGCGCAGATCAGGTGCCCGACCATGCCGCCGGCAATGCTGCCGATGAGCAGGGGCCGCCGCCCGAACCGGTCGCTGTAGCGCCCCCAGAATGGCGTGGCGATGAACTGGCCGATGGCATAGAGGCCGAGCACCATGGGCCCGGCCCAGTGGGGCACGCCCAGCTTCTCTGCGACGAAGGGGAATCCCGGCAGGATGAGGCCGAAGCCCATCCCGGAGAGGAGGATCGTGACGAGGAGGACGGGCACCCGCTACTTCCGGGCGAAACGGGCGCGGCGCGCCGTGAGTTCAGGG
>CAZTGY010000507.1:0-1855 GCA_964613445.1 uncultured Chromatiaceae bacterium
CTTGGGATTTGCGCCGCCCGGCGGCGCAAATCCCAAGATCCCAAACCCGGTGCCTCTCATCCCCGGCCCGTGTGGCCGAAGCCGCCTTCGCCACGCCGGCTGGCGTGGAATTCGTCGACAATCTCGAAGCCCACCTGCACCACCGGCACGAACACCATCTGCGCCAGGCGGGCGCCGGGCTCCAGCTCGAACGCCGCGCTGCCCCGGTTCCAGCACGACACCATCAGCTGTCCCTGGTAGTCGGAATCGATGAGCCCGACCAGGTTACCGAGCACGATGCCGTTCTTGTGGCCCAGGCCCGAGCGCGGCAGGATCACGGCGGCCAGCCCCGGATCGCCGATGTGGATGGCCATGCCCGTAGGCACCAGGACGGTCTGGCCCGGCAGGATCGTCAGGGGCGCATCCACGCAGGCCCGCAGGTCCACGCCGGCCGATCCCGCCGTGGCGTAGTCCGGCAGCGGGAAGTCCCTCCCGAGCCGCGGGTCGAGGATGCGAAGCTGGATCCTGCCCATCAGCCCTGGGACGAACCGGGGCGGCGGAGGGCCGTGACGTTCCTGCGGCCGGCAACGGCATGCCGGGCGGCGACCGTCGCGATGATGCGCCGGGCCAGATCGCACTTGGCCATCCGCCCCAGCGACTCCTGCCCGCCCTGCCAGAGCATGAGGACGCTGTTCTGGTCCTCGTCGAAACCGAGCCTGGCGCCCACCTGGTTGGCGACGATCATGTCGAGGCGCTTGGTCTCGAGCTTCTGGCGGGCGTACTCCTCCACACGCTCGGTCTCGGCGGCAAAGCCCACCGTGAACGGCGCGCCCGGACGACCGGCGATCGTGGCCAGCAGGTCCGGGGATTTCACCATGTCGAGCACGAGCCGGTCGGCGCGCTTCTTGATCTTCTGCGGGGCCGGCTCCGGCCGGTAGTCGGAGATGGCGGCCGCGCCGATGTAGATGTCGGCGCCACCAATCCTGTCCATGGCGGCCGCGAACATCTCGGCGGCGGTTTCCACGTCGACGCGCTGGACGCCCGCCGGCGTCGGCAGGTGCACGGGACCCGCAACCAGGGTCACCTCGGCGCCCGCCTCGGCGGCGGCCTGTGCCACGGCGAAGCCCATTTTTCCCGAACTGCGGTTGCTGACGAACCGCACCGGGTCGATGGGCTCGCGGGTGGGGCCTGCCGTGACCAGCACCCGGAGGCCCTTCAGCTGGTCCTTGAGGAGGCCCGGCAGGTCGCCGGCCGGCGGTTGCACGACCGCGGCAACGATGTCCACAGGCTCCACCATGCGGCCGGGACCCACGTCGCCGCAGGCCTGGCTGCCGGAAGCCGGGCCGATGAAGCGCACGCCGCGGGCTTCGAGGGTGGACCGGTTGGCCTGGGTCGCCGCGTGGCGCCACATGGCCTGGTTCATGGCGGGCGCCAGTACCACGGGCGCCGCCGTCGCGAGGCAGAGCGTGGTCAGCAGATTGCCGGCGGCGCCCGCCGCCAGCTGGGACATGAGATGGGCGGTGGCCGGCGCGATGAGCACGAGGGTGGCCCAGCGGGCCAGCTCGATGTGACCCATGGCGGCTTCGGCCGCGTCGTCCCACAGCTCGGAGCGCACCGGCTGGCCGGACACCGCCTGGAAGACGGTGGGCGCCACCAGGCGGGTGGCACTCGGGGTCATGACGACCCGCACCTCGGCGCCGGCCTCCTTAAGGCGCCGGACGAGGTCCGGGCTCTTGTAGGCGGCGATGCCCCCGGTCACGCCGAGCAAAACCCGCTGCTTGTCCAATGCGCCCAAGCGCTGCACCCGATGGTTGACCGGCAAAAGCTTAGCTCAACGCCCGGCCGCCGGCCGCGCTTTGTCCGCAAGTCCGGCAGT
>CAZTGY010000508.1:0-1853 GCA_964613445.1 uncultured Chromatiaceae bacterium
GGGCGCGCAGCTCAGGCTTGGCCACCGCATCGAGAGCATGAAGAAGCTGCTGGCCATCGGGCAGGAGAACGCCTTTCCGTGGATCGAGCGCGACCTCGGCATCGAGTTCGACAAGTGGGACGTGCCCAAGGTGGACGAGAAGACCTTCGAGTCCACCCTGCCCGGCGTGTTCTTCGGCGGCGACGCCGCCTTCGGCCCGAAAAACATCATCTGGGCCGTGGAGCATGGCCACCAGGCTGCCATCTCCATCCACAAGCACTGCCAGGGCGAGCCCGTGGCGGATCGGCTCCCGGACGGCATGAACCTGCAGACCTCGAAGATGGGCATGCACGAGTGGGCCTACAGCAACAACTACAACAACGCCGAGCGCCGGCTGATGCCCCACGTGGGCCTCAAGGAGCGCTTCCAGAAGCTCAATATCGAGGTCGAGCTGGGCTTCACGGCCGAGCAGGCCATGGAGGAGGTCGAGCGCTGCCTCAACTGTGACGTGCAGACGGTGTTCACCGACAAGTTGTGCATCGAGTGCGACGCGTGCGTCGACGTCTGCCCGGTGGACTGCCTGACCATCGCGCCGGCCGGCACAGAGGAGGAGCTGCGCGGGCGGCTGACGGCTCCGGCGACCAACGTCACCCAGGCGCTGTTCGTCTCGGGTCCGCTGCCCCAGACGAGTCGCGTCATGGTCAAGGACGAGGACCTCTGCGTGCACTGCGGCCTGTGCGCCGAGCGCTGCCCCACGGCGGCCTGGGACATGCAGAAGTTCACGCTGCTGCGGCCCAAGGCCATTGACGAGGCCAACCGCCCGACCCCCGGCAAGCGCCAATACGGCACCTGAAGAACGACATACCGATGAGCATCGCGAGCAAGCGTCCGCAGGACAACGATTTCACCGTCAAGATCGGCAACGTCAACGGCACGGGTTCGGCCAGCGCCAACTCCATGCTGATGAAGTCGCTCTTCCGCATGGGGATTCCCGTGTGCGGCAAGAACTACTTCCCGTCCAACATCCAGGGCCTGCCCACCTGGTACGAGATCCGGGTGAGCGCCGAGGGCCACCTGGCCCGCTCCGGCCGCGTGGACGTGATGGTCGCCATGAACGCCGAGACCTACCGCAAGGATCATGCGGAGGTCGCTCCCGGCGGCTACCTGATCTACGACTCCACCTGGCCGCGGAGCCAGCTGTTCAACCGTGCCGACATCCACATCCTCGGCGTGCCCCTGTCCCGCATCTGCAACGAGAACTTCGACAAGGCCCGTTCCCGCATCCTGATGAAGAACATCATGTACGTGGGCGTGCTGGCGGCGCTGCTCGACCTCGACATGGAGGTGATCAAGCAGCTGCTGAACGAGCAGTTTGCCGCGAAGGCCAGCCTGCTCGACGCCAACCAGAAGGCCATCGACCTGGGCTACGCCTACGCGAAGGAGCACTTCTCCTGCCCGCTGCCGTTCCGGGCGCGCACGCTCGACAAGACCCGTGATCACATCATGATCGACGGCAACACCACGGCGGGCCTGGGCTGCCTCTTCGCCGGCGCCACCGTCGGCGCCTGGTACCCGATCACGCCGTCGACGTCGCTGATGGACGCGTTCAAGCGGTTCTGCGAGAAGTACCGCAAGGATCCGGAGACCGGCAAGTCCAACTACTGCATCATCCAGGCCGAGGACGAGCTGGGCGCCATCGGCATGGTGCTGGGCGCCAGCTGGAATGGCGCGCGCTCCTTCACGCCTACCAGCGGGCCCGGCATCTCGCTGATGAACGAGTTCCTGGGCTACGGCTACTTCACCGAGATTCCCGCGGTGCTCTTCGACGTGCAGCGCTGCGGCCCGACCACCGGCAAGCCGACCCGCACCCACCA
>CAZTGY010000509.1:0-1844 GCA_964613445.1 uncultured Chromatiaceae bacterium
TGCGTCGGCGTGTTCGGCCCGAATCCCGACTGAGGCACGCCAATGACCTCCATGCCGCCCAGGCAGGGCTTTTCCATCCCCGACGCGCGGCACGACCTCTGGGCCCAGCTGGCGATCATCGCCCGGGCCTGGGCTGCCGCCACGGCACGCAGGGAGAACGCCGACCGGTTCGTCACTGAAGCCCGCGCCGCGCTTGCCGACCTGGAGCCGCTCGAGGAGTTCAGCGCCTTCCCGGGACTGCGGCTGATGCGCGGGCTGCGCGACGCCCTGACGGAGGGCGACGCCCAGGCCTTCGCCCACCAGGCCCAGCGGATCAACGCCGCCCTGTCTTCCGGCGCCTTCCGGCGCGAGGAAGCCTTCTGGGAGCCGGGCGAGGAAGCGGAGGTCCAGGCCACCGACTACCTGCCGCCCACCGCGGAGGCGGACGACAGGCACCGCCCGTACTTCGAGGTGCTGAGCGTCACGGCCACCGACCCTTCCCGCCACGAGCAGGCACGCCAGGACATCCGGCGGCTGCGGCGGGTCGACGACCCCTTCGTCTACGAGCTCGTGCAGGCCGGCTCCTTCGAGGACGCCGTCGTTGCCGTCCTGGCGAACCCCGAGCTGCAGGCCGTGGTCATCGGCGACGGCTTCGGGTTCCGGTCCCGGCGCGAGTGGCCGGAGCTGCGGGACGTGCTCGACCGCGCCATGCCCTTCGACCCGGACGCGGTGGACGTGCGGGACTACGGGCTCAAGCTGGCCCGGACCCTGAAGCAGATCCGGCCGGAGCTCGACATCTACCTGCTCACCGAGCGGGGCGCGGAGACGGTGGCCGGGCGGCCCGAAGCCGCGTGGCTGCGCCGCATCTTCTACGGCGTCGAGGAGCTCATGGAGCTGCACCTGTCCATCCTCGACGGGGTCGGCGACCGCTACGACACGCCCTACTTCAGCAACCTGAAGAAGTACAGCCAGAAGCCGGTCGGCACCTTCCATGCCCTGCCCGTGGCGCGGGGCAAGTCGGTGTTCCGTTCCCACTGGATCCGGGACATGGGCCACTTCTACGGCGTGAACCTCTTCCTGGCCGAGTCGTCGGCAACCACGGGCGGCCTCGACAGCCTCCTGGAGCCCACGGGCAACATCAAGCGGGCCCAGGAGATGGCGGCCCGCGCCTTCGGCGCGGACCGGGCCTACTTCGTCACCAACGGCACGTCCACGTCGAACAAGATCGTCCTGCAGGCGTTGCTGGCCCCGGGCGACATCGTGCTGATCGACCGCAACTGCCACAAGTCGCACCACTACGCCATGGTGCTCTCGGGCGCCCAGCCGCTGTACCTCGAGGCCTACCCGATGACGGCCTACTCGATGTACGGGGCGGTGCCACTCCGTTCGATCAAGAAGGCGCTGCTAGCGCTCAAGGCCGAGGGCAAGCTCGACCGGGCGAAGCTGGTGGACCTCACCAACTGCACCTTCGACGGGCACATGTACCATCCCCGGCGCGTGATGGAGGAGTGCCTGGCGATCAAGCCGGACCTGGTGTTCCTCTGGGACGAGGCCTGGTTCGGCTTCGCGCGCTTCTCGCCGTTCCACCGGCTGCGCACGTCCATGCACGCGGCGGCAAGCCTGACCGAGCGGCTCCGCAGCCCGGAGTACCGGGCGGAATACGCGGCCTTCCGCGCGCAGGCCGGCGACCTGGACCCGGCGAATCCCGCGCTGCTGGACCTGCGCCTGCTGCCGGACCCCGACAGGGCCCGGATCCGCGTCTACGGCACGCAGTCCACCCACAAGTCCATGTCGGCGCTGCGCCAGGGCTCCATGATCCTGGTCCACGACGAGGACTTCGGGGTCGTGCACGGCGCCTTCGAGGA
>CAZTGY010000510.1:0-1843 GCA_964613445.1 uncultured Chromatiaceae bacterium
GGCGAGGAACAGGTCCTTGTCGCGCGGCTCGACGGCCAGCTTCACCGGGAAGCGGTTCGGGTACTGCGGCATGACGCCGGTCATCGGCAGCGCCAGGCTGCCAACGGACTGGCCCTGGCCCTGCGCCCAGACCACGGAGTCGACCTTGGCCTTGATGATGCGGCCCGGGTAGGTCTTCAACGCGACCTCGGCGTCGTTGCCGGGCGCGACCTGGTGCAGCTCGTTCTGATGGTAGAGGGCGATGACCATGAGCTCGTCCTCGACGAAGGTGAGCACGGGCAGGGCCGGGAACGCCGCCGTCATCGAGCCGGGACGCAGCTGCACGTTGATGGCGTAGCCGTTGGCGGGCGCGGTGACCGTCGTCTGCGACAGGTCCCATTTCGCGCTTTCGAGCTGGGCGCGGACCTGCGCCACCTGCGCGTATTCGCCGTTGACCTTCGCGCCGAGCCGCTGCACGACCTGCCGCTGGCTGGCCGTGGCCTGCACCTGCGCCGACCGGGCCTGTGCCTCGGCGCTTCTCGCGCCGTCCAGCTGGCCTTCGAGTTCCTTGAGATTCGCTTCCGCCTGCTCGAGGTCGAACTTGTTGCCCGCGCCCGTCTTCACGAGCTCGCGGTTCTGTTCGACGCGCAGCCGCGCGAGATCGGCGCGGGCCGACACTTCCCGCACCCGTGCCGCTGCCTGGTCGATGGCGCCCTTCGCCTGCTCCACCTGGGCCGCCGCGCCTGCCAGCTGCTCCTCGAGTTCCTTCGAGGAGCCGATCGCGTTCGCCAGTTGCGCCTCGAGCGCGTCCACCTGCAGCTTGTAGGGGGTGGGGTCGATCTTGAACAGCACGTCGCCCTTCTTCACGGGGCGGTTTGGCTCGACCGGGACCTCGAGCACGCGGCCCTTCACCTGCGGGACGATGTTCACCACGTACTTGATGACGCGCACGTCCGCCGATGACGGCGCGACGACGTTCAGCGTGAGGATGAGCGCAGTGAGGGCGACGATCGGGATGATGACGACGATCACCTGCGAGACCATGTTCCACGGCAGCCACTTCATCTTGATGAAGATGAACCAGACGATGGCCGCGTAGATGCCTAGGAGGATCAGTTCCATGGTTAGTGGGCTCCTCCGGCTGCCGGCGCCGGCTGGGCGCCTGCTGCGGCCTGTTCGGGCGACTTCGGTCGCGCCTGCGCAACCAGGGCCGGCAGGTCGCGTAGCGCCTTCGGCAAGGGCCCGCGCGAGGCGATTTCGGCCAGTTCGTCGCGCAGGTGCTCCAGCTCGAGTTGATCGAGCTCTCCCCGGGCGGCCCGCGCGCCCATCTCGGTGAAGTAGTGTTCGTGCTTTTCCGTGCCGTAGGCGGCCCGGAAGGCCACCGGGCGGGTAAATGCCCAGAGCCAGGCCAGCGGCCAGAGCAGTCCGCCGAAGACGAGCGACAGGAAGCACAGCGTCTTGATGGCGTTCTGCTGCGGATGGTGGTTGTGCTCGGCGATCTTCTCGGGAAGCACGTGCACCACGAGGAAGAGGCCGATGGCAATCACCGGCGCCACGAAGATCACGATCCAGGCGAGCACCGTGGCCGCGGTGTCCATCATCTCGGGAGGCAGGAAGGACGCCCGGGCCGCGCCGGGCACCAACGCCGCCATCGCCACCAGGGCGACGGGCAAACTGCGGGGAATTCGCATCTCAGGACCTCGTGAAACCGGAAAGAACCACCCGATTGCCCCACTCGGGACAGCTATATTACAGGGCCGACCAGCGGTCTCATTGTTGACCTCCCGCAAGGCCGTCCCGTTCCTCACGCGTTGAGCTTCTCCAGGAGCGAGACCAGCTTCTCCGGCTCGTCCGTCTTCATTAC
>CAZTGY010000511.1:0-1841 GCA_964613445.1 uncultured Chromatiaceae bacterium
GGAGCTGCGCGTTGCGCTCCGAAAACTCGGGGTCCTGCGCATCCAGGTCGTACTCGACGGGCTTCCGCTGGAGCCCGACGAGGTAATTCTTTGCCGTGTTGATGGCGATGCGGTAGAGCCATGTATAGAAGGCGCTTTCACCCCGAAAACCCGGCAAGGCCCGGTAGGCCTTCACAAAGGCCTCCTGGGAGACATCGAGAGCTTCGGTCGGATCGCGTACATAGCGCATGACGAGCTTCACGATTTTCTGCTGGTACTTCAGTACCAGCAGGTCGAAGGCGCGCCGATCACCCCGTTGAGCCCGCTCCACGAGTAGCTGATCGCCGCCTGTACCTGCCATGCCCGGGGTCCTGTATCGGATCGCGGGCGCCGGCAACTCACAGCGGGGTAGACAGGCCCTCGCCACGAAAGTTCGCCCTGCGGCCCCGCTCACCCCGCGTTGACTCCCGGACCTCGACGCAGGTCCGGCAGAACGCAGGTAGTGCAGCGCAGCGCCCGTCGCGATTCTACGTGAAACGTGGCAGCCAGAGTCGCCCGGGCAACCCTCGCGGTCAGCCGCCTGGGCTGGCGGTGTGCCGCAGGCGCACGGCGAGGTGCCGCCACGCGTCCGGCGACACGCGGTCGCGAAACAGGATCAGCTCGGCCCGTTGCGCTGGATCGCCGGCGAACGCCAGCCCGACCGCGACGCCTGGCAGTTGCCAGAAGTTGACGATTGTCACCGGGATCAGGCTGCGGGGGTCGCGGCCGAAGGCCAGAAGGAAGTGGCCGTCGCCAGTCACCACTATCCGGCTGACGTAACCGGCGGCACGGGGCGAAGCCCGGCGCAGTTCGCGAAGCCCGTATCCCGCGACGAGCACGGCGGCGAAGGCGCTCGGCCACGGCGGCAGCCCGCCCTGGCCGAGCGCCACCAGGGCCAGCGTGATGGAGCAGGCGATCAGGCCCTGGACACGGCGGCAGCGAGGACGGTCAATGACGAGGCTGCGCGAGAAGCCGCTGGATGACAGCATTGAGGCTGGCATCCTCGGTGACGATACGGCCCGCAAGCAAGTCCAGAATCTCCGGATCCTGTGCAGAAAGCAGCGTCTCGAAGGCCATCTGGGCGGCCGGCGTCGCCGCCTGGAACTCCCGCTCCAGATATCTCAGCAGGAGCACATCCAGCTCCCGCATCCCGCGCCGGCAGCGCCACCGCAATCGGGCAAGGCGCGTGTCCAAGCTCCTGCCGGACCGCTAGAGGCGGCGCTCCGCCAGCATGCGCTTGGTGGCAGCGATGGCGCGAGCCGGGTTCAGGTCCTTCGGGCAGGCATTCGTGCAGTTCATGATCGTGTGGCAGCGGTACAGGCGGAACGGATCCTCCAGGTCATCCAGGCGGGTCCCGGTGGCGTCGTCCCTCGTATCCACCAGCCAGCGGTAGGCGGCCAGCAGCGCTGCCGGACCGAGGTAACGATCGCTGTTCCACCAGTAGCTCGGGCAACTGGTCGAGCAGCAGGCACACAGGATGCAGGCGGACGGGCCGTTGATCAGCTCCTGGTCTTCCTTCGATTGCAGCCGCTCCCGGTCGGGCGGCGGCGGCGTCCGGGTCTGCAGCCACGGCTTGATGGAGGCGTACTGGGCGTAGAAATTGGTGAGGTCCGGGACGAGGTCCTTGACCACGGGCATGTGCGGCAGGGGATAGATCTTTACGTCGCCCCGGATATCGGCGATCGCCTGGGTACAGGCCAGGGTATTGACACCGTCGATGTTCATCGCGCAGGAGCCACAGATACCCTCGCGGCAGGAACGGCGGAACGTCAGCGAGGCATCCGTCTCGTTCTTGATCTTGATCAGGGCGTCGAGGACCATCG
>CAZTGY010000512.1:0-1081 GCA_964613445.1 uncultured Chromatiaceae bacterium
GGCGCGGTGATCCAGATCGCAGCCAGCGGCCGTCCGTCCGCATCGAACACGGGCTGGACCGGCAGCTGGGCGAGGTCGTTGTAGGGGAAGAATTCCTGCTGCCGGCCGAGCGCATCGAAGCCCTGCCGGAAGTAGCCCTGTTGCCAGAGCAAGCCGATGCCGGTCATCGGCACGTGCAGGTCGCTCGCCGTCTTCAGGCAGTCCCCCGCGAGGATCCCGAGGCCGCCCGAGTAGATCGGCAGGGACTCGGAGAGGCCGAATTCCATGCTGAAGTACGCGACGTGCCGGAGCGCCGCCGGCGGGCACGCCGACTGGAACCAGCCGGTCGTCGCGCGCCATTCCTGGTGGGCGGCGATGATGCCGTCCAGCAGCCCCGTGAAATCGGGCGCCGCCGCCAGGGACCGCAGTCGCTCCCGCCCCGCGTTCTGCAGCACCAGCAGCGGGTTGCGGGTGCGCTCCCAGAGGTCCGGCGCGATGCGGCTCCAGAGCGCGTCGCTGGCGTGGCTCCAGGACCAGCGCAGGTCCAGCGCCAGCTCCGCGAGCGCCGCGAGCTCGGCGGGCAGTGCCGGAAAGCGGTTGGCGGGGTCCGGGGTCATGGCCATCTCCAGTGGCGGATCGCCGGCAGGTCCTCGCCCTGCTCCCGGATGTACTGCGAGTGCCCGGTGCGGCAGTCCCGCATCCTCTGGCGCAGGTGGGCGGCCGGAACCGCCAGGCCCGGCACCCGGTCGATCACGTCGCAGACCAGGTGGAACCGGTCCAGGTCGTTCAGCACGCACATGTCGAAGGGCGTGGTGGTGGTGCCTTCCTCCTTGTAGCCGCGCACGTGCAGGTTGGCGTGGTTCGTGCGCCGGTAGGTCAGCCGGTGTATCAGCCACGGGTAGCCGTGGTAGGCAAAGATCACCGGCCGGTCCTTCGTGAACAGCGAATCGAAGCGGTCGCCCGACAGGCCGTGGGGATGCTCCTCCCGGGGCTGCAGCGTCATCAGGTCCACCACGTTGATCACGCGGACCCGCAGCGCCGGCAGGTGCTCGCGGAGGATCGCGACGGCGGCCAGCGTCTCGATGGTGGGCACGTCCCCGGC
>CAZTGY010000512.1:1091-1836 GCA_964613445.1 uncultured Chromatiaceae bacterium
CCAGTCCCAGATCCCGATCCCGGCCGCGCAGTGCTTCACGGCCGCGTCCATGTCCAGCCACTGGGGCGACGGCTGCTTGCCGGCCACGATGACGTTGACGAAGTTCCGCGAGCGCAGGCACCGGTCCGCCACGCAGAGCAGCGTGTTGGCGTCCGGCGGCAGGTACACGCGGATGATGTCGGCCTTCTTGTTGACCACGTGGTCGATGAAGCCGGGGTCCTGGTGCGAGAAGCCGTTGTGATCCTGCCGCCACACGTGGGAGGTCAGCAGGTAGTTGAGCGAGGCGATCGGCCGCCGCCAGGGTATCTGCCGGGCCGTCACCTTCAGCCACTTGGCGTGCTGGTTGAACATGGAATCCACGATGTGGATGAAGGCCTCGTAGCAGGAGAACAGGCCGTGGCGCCCGGTGAGCAGGTAGCCCTCCAGCCAGCCCTGGCAGACGTGCTCGCTGAGGATCTCCATGACGCGGCCGTCGGGGCGGAGGTCCAGCTCGCCATCGTCGGGATGGCGCTCCCCCAGCCAGGTGCGGCCCGTGGCCTCGAACACGGCACCGAGGCGATTGGAGGCCGTCTCGTCAGGCCCGAACACGCGGAAGTTGCGGTTGGCCTCGTTCTCCCGCATCACGTCGCGGAGCCACGTGCCGAGCACCCGCGTCGCCTCGGCGTCGCCGGAGCCGGGCCTCGCGACGGGCACCGCGTAGTCCCGGAAATCCGGCAGGCGCAGGTCCCGCAGCAGCGCGCCGCCG
>CAZTGY010000513.1:0-1833 GCA_964613445.1 uncultured Chromatiaceae bacterium
CCTCTCCCGCGAGATCGAGTCCGCGAGTCTCGAGCGGGAGAGGCGTCGCGCCTGAAGGCGCTCCTACAGCGCCGGTTGGCGGCGGAGGACACCGACCACCAGCAGAAGCGCGATGCCGGTCAGCACGGAGGCGGCGAAGAAGGATGCCCCCGGGAACCGGAACGGCGCCGCCGGCGACGTGAAGTAGCTGAACAGGCCGGTCATCATCAGCGGGGCGACGCAGGCAGTGATGCTGCGCAGGCTGGAGACGGCACCCTGCAGCTCGCCCTGCTGGTTGGCCGGCACCTGCTTCGACAGCAGGGCCATGGTCGCGATGCTGGCGATCGTGCCCAGGGAGAACGGCACGATCCAGAAGTACATCATCCAGCCCGAGGTCGCGAAGGCGTAGCCCAGGAAGCTGATCGTGAACAACCCGAAGCCGGCCAGCATGGCGCGCCGCTCGCCGAGCCGCTTCACCACCGGTCCCACGGCGAGGCCCTGGGCGAGCGCGGCGCAGATGCCCACAAAGCTCATGGACAGGCCGATGTCCCGGGGCGTCCAGTCGAACTTGGCCATCGTCACGTAGGTCCACGTCGCCGGATTGGCGTCATGGGCGACGTGATACAGCAGCAGGGCCCCCAGCAGGCCCACCACCAGCGGGTACTGGCGCATGGCGACGAACGCGCCGACCGGGTTGGCCCTCTTGAGTGAGAAGGCCCGGCGGTTGGTGGGCGCCAGGCTCTCCGGCAGCACGAAGTACCCGTAGGCCACGTTCACCGCGGCGAGCCCCGCCGCCACGAAGAAGGGCAGGCGCGGATTCGTATCACCCAGCAGGCCGCCGATGGCCGGCCCCACCACGAAACCCAGGCCCCAGGCCGCGCCCAGCAGGCCGAAGCTCTTCGCGCGCTGCTCGGGCGCCGTCAGGTCGGCCACGTAGGCCGTCACCACCGGGTAGGTCGCGCTGAAGATGCCGGACAGGGCCCGCCCGAGGAACAGCCAGCCTACGGTCGTCGAGAGCCCCATCAGGATGAAGTCCGCGGAGAACGCCGCGAGCGAGCCCAGCAGCACCGGCCGCCGGCCGAAGTGATCGCTCAGGTTGCCGAGCACCGGGGCGCTCAGGAACTGGAGCCCCGAGAAGAGGAACATCAGCCAGCCGGCGTACAGGGCGGCGGTGCTGAGCGAGCCGTCGAGCAGGTCCATCAGCAGGCTGGGCAGCACCGGGATGATGATCCCGAAGCCGACGGTGTCGATGAAGACGGTGACGAGGACGAAGATCAGCGCGCGCGTGGGCGCTACCGTCATGCGACGTCCACCTGAACCTCGTTGCCGGCGACCCGCACGGGGTAGGTCTGCAGGTCCTTCTCGCCACGCACGGCGTTGAGGACGTTCACGAGGCCCGGCGGCCAGTTCGCCCAGTCGATGACCTTGCCCGTGCGGATGTCGAAGCGCGCCCGGTGGAAGGGGCACTGGATCCTGCAGCCGTCGACGATCTTGCCCTTGGCGAGGGGCGCGAAAACGTGGGTGCAGGAAGCCTGGGTGGCGAAGAAGCCGTCGTCCAGGTGGTAGATGATCAGCTTGGTGTCGCCCGCCGTGAACAGGCGGTGCTGGCCGACCGGCAGTTCTTCAACGCGGCAAACCGTGTGGGTGGTCATGGGCGGGCACCTCGCTGGCAGTGGCTGGATTTCGGGACCGGCATGGTAGCGGATTCGCCGGAAAACCCTCTGCTAAACTCGAATCCCCTCCTGAAGGAACGAGCCATGTCCCCGTTTCGGCCGCCACGCATTGCCGGAATCCTGTGCCTCGCGGTGGCGCTGGCCGGCTGCAGCACGGGCTCCCAGCAGGGGGCTTCCCAGG
>CAZTGY010000514.1:0-1831 GCA_964613445.1 uncultured Chromatiaceae bacterium
TTCGCGATCATCTCAAAGCGCGGCCCGAGCGCTCCAAGCTACGGCCCCCCTCACTCCCATTCGATTGTAGCAGGGGGCTTGCTCGAGATGTCGTAGACGACGCGGTTGATGCCCGAGACCTCGTTGGTGATCCGGCTCGAGATCCGACCGAGAAGCTCGTGCGGTACGTGCGCCCAGTCCGCCGTCATCGCGTCGCGCGAGGTCACGCAGCGCACCGCGATGGCGTGGTCGTAGGTGCGGCCGTCGCCCATCACGCCGACCGAGCGCACCGGCAGGAACACGGCGAAGGCCTGGCTCACGTTGTCGTAGAGGTCGGCCCGGCGCAGTTCCTCGATGAAGATGTGGTCGGCCTTGCGCAGCAGGTCGGCGTACTCCTTCTTCACTTCGCCCAGGATCCGCACGCCGAGGCCGGGGCCCGGGAACGGGTGGCGATAGACCATCTCCCGGGGCAGGCCGAGCTCGACGCCAACCCGGCGCACCTCGTCCTTGAAGAGTTCCCTGATGGGCTCCACGAGCTTCAGCTGCATGTTCTCCGGCAAGCCGCCCACGTTGTGGTGGGACTTGATCACGTGGGCCTTGCCGGTCCTGGTGCCCGCCGACTCGATCACGTCCGGATAGATCGTGCCCTGGGCCAGCCACTTCACGTCCCTGAGCTTCCCCGCCTCCTCGTCGAAGACCTCGACGAACAGGCGGCCGATGACCTTGCGCTTCGCCTCCGGGTCCTCGACCCCGGCGAGAGCCTTCAGGAAGCGCTGCTCCGCGTTCACCCGGATCACGGTGACGCCCAGGTGCTCGGCAAAGATGTCCATGACCTGGTCGCCCTCGTGCAGGCGGAGCAGGCCCGTGTCCACGAACACGCAGAACAGCTGGTCGCCGAGCGCCTCGTGGAGCAGCGCGGCCACGACGGAGGAGTCGACGCCGCCCGAGAGGCCCAGCAGCACCTTGTCGCTGCCCACCTGGGCGCGGACCTTGGCGATCTCCCGGGCGATGATGTTGCCGGAGCGCCAGGTGTCGGGGCAGGCGCAGATGTCGCGCACGAAGCGCTCGATGATGCGCTGGCCCTGCTCGGTGTGGGTCACTTCCGGGTGGAACTGCAGGCCGTAGAAGCGCCGTGCCTCGTCGGCCATGCCGGCCAGCGGCGCATTAGCGGAACTGGCAATCGGCCTGAAGCCGGGCGGCAGGCGCTTCACCCGGTCGCCGTGGCTCATCCACACGCTCATGTCGTCCGTGGCAACGCCATCGAGGAGTGCGCTGCCCTGGGCAGCCTTTACCAGGGCAAGGCCGAACTCCCGGTGCGCCGAGGACTCGACCTCGCCGCCCAGCTGGGCCGCCATGGACTGCATGCCGTAGCAGATGCCGAGCACCGGCACGCCCAGCTCGAAGACCAGGGCGGGGATCACCGGCGTCACGTCGCTGAAGGTCGCGCCGGAGATCACGGACTCGGGGCCGCCGGAGAGGATCACGCCCGCCGGGCCAAAGGCGCGGATGTCTGCCGGCTCCGCGTCCCAGGGCAGGATCTCGCTGTACACGCCCGCCTCGCGCACGCGGCGCGCGATGAGCTGGGTGTACTGGGAGCCGAAGTCCAGGATCAGGATGCGGCGGGCGGCCGCGTCTGCCGGCGTCACGTCTCCGTCCGGTAGTTGGGCGGTTCCTTGGTCATCGTGACGTCGTGCACGTGGCTCTCGCGGATGCCGGCGCCGGTGATGCGCACGAAGTCCGGCTTGGTGCGCATCTCGTCGATGCTGCCGCTGCCGGTATAGCCCATGGCGGCGCGCAGGCCGCCGACCAGCTGCGTGATGATGGCGGACAGGCTGCCCTTGTAGGGCACCCG
>CAZTGY010000515.1:0-1822 GCA_964613445.1 uncultured Chromatiaceae bacterium
GGACTTCCCGTTGTTGGCCACGTCCTCCGGGGTCCCCTCGGCTACCACGTGCCCGCCGCCTTCGCCGCCCTCCGGGCCGAGATCCACGATCCAGTCGGCGGTCTTGATGACGTCCAGGTTGTGCTCGATCACCACGATCGTGTTGCCCTGGTCCCGCAGCTTCTGCAGGACCACGAGGAGCTGGGCGATGTCGTGGAAATGCAGCCCCGTGGTCGGCTCGTCGAGGATGTAGAGGGTCTTGCCGGTGGCCCGCGGGGACAGCTCCTTGGCGAGCTTCACCCGCTGGGCCTCGCCGCCCGAGAGCGTCGTGGCGTTCTGCCCGAGCCGCACGTAGGACAGGCCGACCTCCATGAGGGTCTGGAGCTTGGGGGCGATCATCGGGATCGCCGAGAAGAACGGCAGCGCGTCTTCCACCGTCATCTCGAGCACGTCGTTGATGTTCTTGCCCTTGTAGCGGATCTCCAGCGTCTCCCGGTTGTAGCGGTGGCCCTTGCAGACGTCGCAGGGCACGTAGATGTCGGGCAGGAAGTGCATTTCAACCTTCAGGACGCCGTCGCCCTGGCACTCCTCGCAGCGGCCCCCCTTCACGTTGAAGCTGAAGCGGCCAGCCTTGTAGCCCCGGGACCGGGCCTCCTGGGTGCCGGCGAACAGCTCCCGGATCGGCGTGAAGAGGCCGGTGTAGGTGGCGGGGTTGGAGCGGGGCGTCCGGCCGATGGGGCTCTGGCTGATGTCGATGACCCGGTCCACCGCGTCCAGGCCGTCGATGCGGTCGCAGGGCGCGTGGGGCGTCTCGCTCTGGCCGTTCAGCTTTTCCGCCGTGAACAGGTAGAGCGTGTCGTTGACGAGCGTGGACTTGCCCGAGCCGGAGACGCCGGTGACGCAGGTCATCACCCCGAGCGGGATGCGGACACTCAGGTTCTTGAGGTTGTTGCCCCGGGCGCCGCGGATCGTGAGCCACCGGGAGTCGTCCGCCGCGCGCCGGCGCTTCGGCACCGGCACCTGCCTGCGCCCCGACAGGTACTGGCCGGTGATGGACGCCGGGTGCGCCATGATTTCCGCCGGCGTGCCCTGGGCCACGATCTGGCCGCCGTGCACGCCCGCGCCGGGCCCCAGGTCGACCACGTGGTCGCTGGCCGCGATGGCTTCCTCGTCGTGTTCCACCACCAGCACCGTGTTGCCGATGTCGCGCAGGTGGATGAGGGTGTTCAGCAGCCGCTTGTTGTCCCGCTGGTGCAGGCCGATGGAGGGCTCGTCCAGGATGTACATGACGCCCACCAGGCCCGAGCCGATCTGGCTCGCCAGGCGGATGCGCTGGGCCTCGCCGCCCGAGAGCGTCTCGGCGCTCCGGTCCAGCGAGAGGTATTCCAGGCCCACGTCCGCGAGGAACTTCAGCCGGTTCCGGATCTCCTTGACCACCTTGCTCGCGATCTCGCCGCGCCAGCCCTCCAGGTTCAGCGTGCCGAAGAACTCCAGCGCGTGGCCCACCGACATGGTGGTGACCTCGGGGATGGACTTGCCGCTGACGAACACGTTGCGGGCCGCGGTGTTCAGCCGCGTGCCCTTGCAGTCCGGGCAGGGGTGAGTGCTCAGGAACTTGGCCAGTTCTTCCCGCACCATCCCTGAATCGGTCTCCCGGTAGCGGCGCTCCAGGTTCGGCAGGATGCCCTCGAACCGGTGCTTGCGGTTGATGCTGACGCCGTGGCCCGTGAGGTAGTTAAACTGGATCTTCTCCTCGCCGCTGCCGTGGAGCAGGATCTTCTGGATCTTCGCGGGCAGCTTCTTCCAGGGCAGCTCGATGTCGATGTCGTAGTGCTTCGCCAGG
>CAZTGY010000516.1:0-1809 GCA_964613445.1 uncultured Chromatiaceae bacterium
CCGTAGGAGCGCCTTCAGGCGCGACCAGGTCGATGGTCGCGCCTGAAGGCGCTCCTACGGGCACTTCCAATGCCCACGTCCATGTCTCCCGAGCTCATCGCCCATGTCTCCGCCTCGGTGCGCGGGGCGCTGGCCGAGGACGTGGGGAGCGGGGACCTGACGGCGGCGCTGGTGCCCGCCAGCCAGCGGGCGGTCGCGACCATCATCACCCGGGACGAGGCCGTCGTCTGCGGCCAGCCCTGGGTAAAGGAAGTCTTCCGGCAGCTGGACCCCTCGGTGTGCATCGAGTGGCGCGCCGGCGAAGGCGACGGCGTCCATCCGGACCAGGTCATCTGCGAGCTCTCGGGCCCCGCCCGCCCCCTGCTCACCGGCGAGCGCACCGCGCTCAACTTCCTGCAGACCCTCTCGGCCGTCGCCTCGGCCACCCGGGCCTGCGCCGAAGCGGTCGCCGGCACCCGGACGCGAATCCTGGACACGCGGAAGACCATTCCCGGCCTCAGGCTCGCCCAGAAATACGCCGTGCGCATCGGGGGCGGCACGAATCACCGCATCGGCCTCTACGACGGGATTCTCGTGAAGGAAAACCACATCGTCGCCGCCGGCGGCATCACTTCCGCCGTCCGCCGGGCCCGCGAGCAGGGCACGACGGTGTTGCTGGAGGTCGAGGTGGAGACGCTCGCCCAGGCGGAGGAAGCCATGGCGGCGGGCGCCGACCGCCTGCTGCTGGACAACTTCGACGTCGCGAGGATGCGCGAGGCGGTGGCCCTCAGGGACCGCAGGTCGCCACGGACGACACTCGAGGCATCCGGCGGCATCCACTTCGAGACGCTGCGGCCAGTGGCCGGGACGGGCGTTGATTTCATCTCGATCGGCGCCCTGACGAAGAACATCCGGGCCGTTGACCTCTCCATGCGGTTCCGCTTCGGATGACGGTCGAAACCATTGCCTGCCCGGCGTGCGGCAAGCCGCCCGGCGCCTGCATCTGCGACCGGGTGCAGAAGGTGGCCACGCAGCTGCGGATCGTGATCCTCCAGCACCCCCAGGAGGACGATGCCCTGCTGGGCACGGCGAAGCTCGTGGAGGTGACGCTGCCCAGGGCCGAAATCCGGGTCGGCCTCTCCTGGGCCTCGCTGGACCATGCCATCGGCGGCCGGAACGCGGACCGGGAACGCTGGGCCGTCCTGGCGGCGGCCAAGTTGCCGGTGCCGGTGCCCGAGGAAGCCCGCAACGAGCCGGTGGTGGTCATCGACCGCAAGGGCCGCCTGCGCGACCTGAAGCGCCACGGCCTGGAGGGAATCATCGTCCTCGACGGCACGTGGAGCCAGGCGAAGACCCTCTGGTGGCGCAACGCCTGGCTGCTGAAGCTGCCGCGGGTCGTGCTGAAGCCGCGGGAACCGTCCATGTACGGCCGCCTGCGCAAGGAGCCCCGGAAGGAGTGGGTCTCCACGCTGGAGGCGATCGGCGACGTGCTCCCCGCCCTCGGCGAGCCGGAGGCGGTCCGGACCAACCTGCGGCGCCTGCTCCGCACCCTGCTCCAGCGCGCCCGGGATCAGGCTAGTATTTCCCCATGAGCCAGACAGTCACCGCCAGCACCGTCACCGACGACGACCCGCAGCGCTATTTCTGGTACGGCGTCTGGGTGCTCGTCATGGTCCTGTCGGCGCTGCCCCTGCTGGGGCTCGTGACGATACCCCGGTTCATGGGCTACACGGCGACGCTGGTTGTTCACGAGCTGTCGGCCTTCCTGTACTTCGGCCACACCTTCTTCAGCAACATCTGGTCGCTGCTGATCCGCAAGACGCAGCCCGT
>CAZTGY010000517.1:0-1805 GCA_964613445.1 uncultured Chromatiaceae bacterium
AAATGTCCTTGAGGATGAAGCGCTTCGGCGGGACGATCTTGCCCACCCGGTTCATCGTGAAAACGTATTGCGCCACTGGTGATCCTGGGTTCTGGCCGCGTGCTGGAGGGAACGGAGACTGGCGGCCATTATCGGGCAAGGGCCATGCCTTGCAAAGCTATACTCTGGACTCTCTGAGCGGATCAGACGGGTAGCGACGGTGGCCTCCGGACGCAACGACGTGCTCGTGATGAAGGGCGCCAACATCGCCGCCTACGGCTTTGGGGATGGCCATCCGTTCGGCCCTGACCGCCACGACGCCTTCCACCGTGAACTCGCGGCGCGTGGTTTCGGCGACCGTGTCACCCTGGCCTCCGCGACGGAGGCGACCCACGCCGAGATCGCGGCGTTTCACACCCGCGGGCACATCGCCCGCGTCGAGACGCTTTGCCTCGAGGGCACGGGCTGGCTGGACGGGGGCGACACGCCCGCGCGGCGTGGACTCGACGCGGCGGCCGCCGCCGTCGTCGGTGCGTCGGTCTTCGCCATGGAGCACATCATGGCCGGTCACGCGCGCCGTGCCTTCGTGCCGATAGCGGGGCTGCATCACGCCGCCCGCGACCGGGCGGCGGGCTTCTGCATCTACAACGACTGTGGCGTCGTGCTGGAGCTGCTGCGTTCCCGGCACGGGCTGAAGCGCGTCGCCTACGTGGACATCGATGCCCACCACGGGGATGGCGTGTTCTATGCCTTCGAGGATGATCCCGGGATTGGCTTTGCCGACATCCACGAGGACGGGCGTTACCTGTATCCCGGGACCGGCGCCGCTGCCGAGACCGGGAGCGGAACGGCGGCCGGCACCAAGCTGAACATTCCGCTGGCACCGGGGGCGGGCGACAACGAATTCAGGGTGGCCTGGGAACGCGTCGAGGGCCACCTGGCGGCCTTCCGGCCCGAGTTCATCCTGTTCCAGTGCGGGGCAGACAGCCTGGCCGGCGACCCGATCACCCACCTGCAGTTTTCCCCGGCGGCGCATGGCTATGCTGCCGCCCGGTTGTGTGCCCTGGCCGATCACTGGTGCGGCGGCCGGCTGCTGGCGACTGGCGGCGGCGGGTACAACCGGCGCAACCTGGCGCTCGCCTGGACGGCCGTGGTGGAGTCCTTTGTCGCGGCCGGCCAAGCCGCCTGAAAGGGCCGCCTGAGAGGCCCGCCTGAACCCCGGGACCTCGGGTTACAATGACCGGCTTTCCCCCGCGGAGCCCGCCCATGCTCAATACCCATACCGACCTGGCTGGATTCGACCCGGAACTTGCCCGGGCCATCAAGAGCGAAGAGCGCCGCCAGGAAGAGCATGTCGAGCTGATCGCCTCCGAGAACTACGTGAGCCGGCGGGTGCTCGAGGCCCAGGGCTCGGTGCTGACCAACAAGTACGCCGAGGGTTATCCCGGCAAGCGCTACTACGGCGGCTGCCAGTACGTGGACATCGCCGAGAACCTGGCCATCGAGCGGGCCAAGCAGTTGTTCGGCGCGGCCTACGCCCACGTGCAGCCCCATTCGGGCTCCCAGGCCAACGCGGCCGTCTACCTCGGCCTGCTGCAGCCGGGCGATACCGTCCTCGGCATGAGCCTGGCCCACGGCGGCCACCTCACGCACGGGTCGCCCGTCAATTTCTCCGGACGCCTGTTCAGGATCGTTTCTTATGGCGTTGATGCCCGGACGGGGCTCATCAACTACGACGAAGTGGCCAGCCTGGCCCGGGAGCACAAGCCCCGCATGATCATCGCCGGCTTCTCCGCCTACTCGCGCGTCATCGACTGGCAGAAGTT
>CAZTGY010000518.1:0-1800 GCA_964613445.1 uncultured Chromatiaceae bacterium
CGAGGCGGACGCGCACGACGACGGACCGCAGGTCCGGGATGTCGATGCTGTCGACGAACTCGTCGTAGTCATACTCGTAGACGGTCTTGCCCGACGTATCCAGCAGGCGCACCGGCTGGAACGAGAAGCCGTGCAGGTGCAGCGGGTGGTGCTGCTGGGTGCCGTTCCGGAAGGTGAGCTCGAGCAGGTCGCCCACCCGGGCGTAGCGGCTGCTCGGCACGTGGGGGATGGCCCGGTAGTCGAAGGCCGTCCCCGGGTCGGCGCCCGGCCCGTGCAGCACGGTGGCGTGCACGCCGTCGATGGACTCCCGCAGGCCGAGGACCGTGAGCAGCACTTCCTCGCTGCGCGTCCCGGCCCGGGGCGGGTCCAGCGTCGCGGGATCGAGCAGGTGGGCCGTGACCGGCAGCGACTTCAGGCTCTCGACCGGGGCGTTCACCGCGGGGTGCGTGCGCAGCGGGTCGCCGGCGGCGAGCGTGGCGCGACTCCCGCCGCGGGCCCGGCCATTGATCGCGAAGTGGGCGACGGGCACCGACGGCAGGCCGCCGTAGCCGTAGGGGTATTCGTTGGTGCCGTAGTGGCTGAAGTCCTCGGTCCACAGCGTGAGGACGTCGCCCTTCGCCGCCGCCGGCATGACCAGCACCACGTCGGCCCGCTCGGACGGCGCCAGCACCAGCTCGCCCCGGTCGTACTTGAGGTCCACCTGGCCGGCGGTGCCGCCTTCGACGCGCGCCCGGTCCAGCAGCCCGCCCTGGCCGCCCACCCGCAGGATCGGCACCAGGTTGCCCTGCGCATCGGTCAGCCGCAGCCGGAAGAAGCGGCTCACGGCGGCATTCACGAGCCGCAGGCGCACCGCCTCGCCGGCCTTCACCGGCCAGGCGGCGTCACGGTCGGCAAGGGCGCCCGGCGCGTCCGGTGAGCCGGCGCGCGGCGCCGGGACCCGGCCGTTGACCAGCACCAGCTGGCCCTCGTTCACCCGGCACTTCGGTTGCACGCCGCATTTCATCGCGGGCTGCACGTTCGGCACGGCGCCCGCCGGCAGCGGCCCGGTGCCGAGGGGCATGCCGTGGTCGTCGCGCGGGTCCTCGCAGAGGTCCCGGGGCGTGGGCCAGGCGCCGTGGCCGGGAAACCTGCCCAGCCCGGCGCGCGTGAACGACCAGGGCAGCGCGGGATCGGCGGGAAAGGTTGCGGCGTCGTTGTGGCCCGGGGCCTTGCACACCGTGGTGTCGGCCAGCACCAGCGTGCGGGTGAGCGGGCCTGCGGGCAGCACGCGCTGGCGCACCAGCGCCGCGTCGCCGTCATCGGTGACGATGAAGGCCCCGTAGAGGCCCCTGAATTCGGGGTTCGTGGGCGCCCGGTGCGAGTGGTACCAGAACACGCCGGCCCGGGGCACGATGAAGTCGTAGGTGAAGGACTCGCCTTTCCGCAGCGGGTTCTGGGTCAGCGTGGTGCCGTCGCTGGCGTTGTGCAGCTCGATGCCGTGCCAGTGGACCATCAGCGGCTCGGCGATCCGGTTGGTGAAATGCACGATCACCCGGTCGCCGACCCGGGCCCGGAATTCCGGGCCGGGCGTGCCGCCATTGAAGGTGTACATCCGGGCCTTCAGGCCGTGACCGTCCAGTTCCACGTCGCGCTCTTCGGCCACCAGCGTCGTCTCGATGATGCGCGGGTCGGGATTGGTGTCGATGACGGGGCGGAGCGCGGCGGGGCCGGCGGCGAAGCACGGCGCCGCGACCAGGCAGAGGAGTAACGCCCCGACCGTAGGAGCGGCTTCAGCCGCGACCGAATTTTCCCGGCGGCATC
>CAZTGY010000519.1:0-1791 GCA_964613445.1 uncultured Chromatiaceae bacterium
AAACCCGGTGCTTCTGACAAAAAAGAGCCCGGAGCGGGCTCCGCCGCTCCGGGCTCGAGATTCAACTCGCGTCGGCCTTAGTTGCCCTTCGCCTTGAGCCCCTTCAGGGGCAGCACGCGGACCTTCTTGGAGGCCGGCTTGGCCTTGAAGGTCATCTTTTCACCGGTAAAGGGGTTCGTACCGACCCGCTCCTTCGTGGCGGGCTTCTTGACGACCTTCAGCTTCAGCAGGCCCGGCAGGGTGAACAGGCCACCGCTGCGCAGGCTCTTGCGGATGATGCCGCCAACGGCATCCAGCACTGCGCTGGCGTCCTTCCGGGAAAGGCCGGTTTCCTTCGCAATGTGATTCAGGATGTCTGACTTGGTCGGGGCGCCACCGTTCTTGGCCATGCTTGAAATACTCCCTGGAGTTGAAGAATTAACCGCGGCCCACAGCAAAATTGCTGGTTCCGGCGCAGGAACATAGAGTGTGCTGGTGCTGGCCGCAAGCCTTTATTTCAGGGACGGCAGGCACTACTTGTGCTGCCAGGGCCTTTTCTGGCAGGCAAATCGGGTACTTCCCGGACAATCGAAGCAGCGCATCGAGCATCCTCAAGCAGGAGAAAATCCATGAGCCATTCGCGAATTGATGTCATTCCCGACTCCCACCGCGCACTCCTCGACGGGCCCATCGTCGTCAGTCTCGCCACGCAGATGAAGTCGGGCCAGATCCAGGTTCAGCCTGTGTGGTGCAGTTACGACGGGCGGCACATCCTGGTGAACACCGAGAAGCAGCGGGCCAAGTACGACAACCTGCACGCCCGGCGGCCGGTGACCATCCTGGCCGTGGACCCCGCCAGCGTCTACCACTGGATCGAAGTGCGGGGGGAAGTGGTCGAGGAGACGGAAAAGGGTGCCGACGCCCACATCGACCAGCTGGCGAAGCTCTACCTCGGGCAGGACAAATACCCGTTCGGCCAGCCAGGCGACGTCCGCGTGCTGTTCCGGATCGAGCCCCGGCGCGTGCTGACCTACGGCCCCTGAGCCCGCTGCACCAAGTCAGGACGCGGCCGGCGCTCGCCTGCCCCCGGGTGGGTCAGGAAACCGTGCACACGGCCGTGGAATGCGTGGATCCCTGCGCCGCTGGCCGGATCCGCCCGCTGGCATGAAGCATGCACATGCTTATGCATCAGGCGGGCCGCGATAACCGCGGCCGGGAGCTCAGAACATGGAACACCGCTGCGGAATGCGACGGACGCTGGGGCTGACCGTGCTGGTCCGGCGCCGGGGCTGGGCGGGGTCGGTGGTGGCGCGCCTGACCGACATCAGCCTCAGTGGCGCCTTCCTCGAGGGGCCGCGGGACGCGTTCCCGCTCTACTCGCTCGTCCAGCTCGAGGCCACGCCTCCGGGCGGCGCCAGCACCCGCCTCATGACCTGCAAGGCCATGGTCGCCCGCGTCGGCAAGAACGGGGTCGGGCTGGTCTTCGACCAGGTCAGGCCCGCCGGCCTTGCGCCCCTGTTCGGGCCGGCGGCGGGGCCGGCCGAACCGGCAGCTGTCAGGCCGATCGAACCGCCGGCGCTGCGCTAGCAGCGGCGCGAGGCGACACGAGCGGCACCGGGTCCAGCACCCAGTTGCCGGTCTCCCGGCGCGCTGGACACGGGATCGCATAGGCCACGTCGCCCTGGTTGTTGCGCAACGCCTTCATGTCGATGCGCCAGCCGCGCGACTCCCAATCCTTGCAGTGCTCCCGGTAACGGAACACCGCGTGGTCGCTGGGCAACAGGATTTCCTTGTTGTTCGAGTCCGGCGTCC
>CAZTGY010000520.1:0-1778 GCA_964613445.1 uncultured Chromatiaceae bacterium
GACGGCGCTGGCCCTCAAGGTCCGGGACCTGGAGGTCGCCGGGCCGCTCGGGGATGACACCCGGGCGGACCTGGCGGCGGACTACCAGCAGGCCATCGTCGATACGCTGGTGGGCAAGTCGGTGCGGGCCCTCGCCGCGACCGGCCACCGCCAGCTGGTCGTGGCGGGTGGCGTCGGGGCCAACCGGGCGCTCCGGGAGCAACTCCGGACCAAGCTGTCGGCGACTGGCAGCACTGTCTACTATCCGCGCATTGAATTCTGCACCGACAATGGCGCCATGATCGCCTTCACGGGCTGCCGCCGGCTGGCGCTGGCGCCGGCCGCGTGCCGGAGCAGGCGGGTGGAGGTGCGGCCCCGCTGGCCGCTGGAAGAACTCACGGAATCCTGAATGGACACGATCTTTCTGCGGGACCTCCGCATTCGCACCATCGTCGGCATCTGGGAGTGGGAACGCCGCCTGCCCCAGGTGGTCAGCATCGATCTCGACATGGCGACTGATATCCGGCGGGCCGCCGGCAGCGACGATATCCAGGACACCCTCGACTACAAGGCCGTCACGCGGCGCATCAAGGTGTTCGTGGCCGACTCGCGCTTCAACCTCATCGAGACCATGGCCGAGCAGATTGCCGGCATCATCATCGGCGAGTTCGGCGTGCCCTGGGTACGCGTGGCCGTGCACAAGCCCTGGGCAATCCGGGGCTCGCGTGACGTGGGCCTCGTCATCGAGCGGGGTGCCAGGACCTGATGTCGGCAACCGTGCCTCCGGCGCCGCCGGCGGTGGACGTGTATGTCAGCGCCGGCAGCAACGTTGACCCCGAGCACAACCTGCGGCTCGCGTGCCGCGAACTGGCACGCCGCTTCGGTCCGCTGGCGATCTCGGGCGTGTATCGCAATCCTCCGGTTGGCTTTGCCGGCGACGACTTCCTGAACCTGGTCCTGCGCTTCCGCACGGCCGATCCGCCGGTGGCCGTCGTAGCCGAACTGGAACGCCTCCACGTGCTCGCCGGCCGGGTGCGGGGCACCGCGCGTTTTGCGCCGCGCACGCTGGACCTGGACCTCTTGCTGTACGGCGACGCCATCATTCCCGAGCACGCCATCCGGGTGCCGCGCGAGGACATCCTGAAGTACGGCTTCGTGCTGGGACCGCTCGCTGAACTCGCGCCGGACCTGCGGCATCCGGTTGCCGGAGAGACGATGGCCAGGCTGTGGGCCAACTTCGACCAGCAGCAGTTCCCGCTCCAGCGGGTTGGCGACATCGTGCTGTAGGCGGATCTACCAGCCGACGCTGCGGCCGCCATCCACGGCAATGATCTGCCCGGTGACGTAGTGCGCATCCCGTACCAGGTAGAGAACGCAGCCGGCAATGTCTGCCGGTTCGCCGACGCGCTTCAGCGGGATCTGCTTCAGGACGACGTCCCGCATCTGGTCCGAGACGCCCCCTTCCGGCCACAGGATCGCCCCGGGGGCCACGCCGTTCACGCGGATGTCCGGCGCCAGGTCCCGCGCCAGTGCCCGCGTGAGGAAAGCGAGCCCGGCTTTCGCCGCCCCGTACATCGTGTGGTCCTTCAGGGGACGGATGGCGTGGATATCGACGATATTGATGATCACGCCCCTCGTGGCTTTGAGGTGCGGCAGGGCAGCCTGTGCGAGGAACAGTGGTGCCTTGAGATTGGTGCCCAGCAGGTCCGACCACTGCTCCTCGGTGATGCCGGCCAGTGGCGTCGGATAGAAGCTCGATGCGTTGTTGACCAGCACGTCAAGCCGCCCGGCATGGCGGA
>CAZTGY010000521.1:0-1766 GCA_964613445.1 uncultured Chromatiaceae bacterium
CGGCCATGGTGTTGGAATTCACCACCCGCTACGCAATGGTCTTGATCTTGAGTTCACGGGCGCGTGCCGCAATCTCCCCGACCTTCCTTTGCAGGTCCTTGTCCCGGTGCAGTCCCTGCATCAGGCTGCCGTCCACCTTGACGAACTGCATGGGCAGGTGGCCCAGCAGCTGGGTTGAGTCCCGGCCCGTTCCCAGGTGGTCGATGGCGAACAGGAAGCCGTTCTCGCGGAGCTTTTCTGCCAGGGTCTTGCCCTGCTTCAGCTGCTGGAGGGCCAGCTCCTCGCTGATCTGGAAGCACACCTGGCTCGGCTTCAGGCGCGTGCTCTGGGCGCGGGCCCTGAGCCACTCGATCAGGGAGTCGTCCACAATGGAATCGCGGGACAGGCGGACGAATACGAGGTTGGGCTGGCGGGCTACGCAGAACGAGAACGATGCGCCGATCACCCACCGGTCGATGTTCTTCATCATGTGGGCCCGTTCCGCCGCCGGGATGAAGTCCGATGGCAGGACAGGCTCGCCCTGTTCGTCGATCAGCCGCACCCGCGTGTCGAGCACGCCCTGAACCTCCTCGTGCAGGCCCACGATGGGCTGATGCACGAGGCGCAGGCGGTTCTGCATGAGGGCGGCGCGGATCCGGGCGACCCACAGCGTATCGGTCTGGCGGAGGCGCTCGGTGACGCTCGTGCTGTCGCTGAGCACCACGCGGTTGCCGCCCTGGTCGCGGCCCTTGCGGCAGGCCAGCTCGGCTTCGGCCAGCAGTTCCGCCGGATTCTGGTCGGAGGGCCGGACCTCGCACAGGCCGATCGTGCAGGACATCGAGGTCGACTGCGTCTCCACTTCGAAGATCTGGTTGGCCACCGCCTTCCGGAGCTGGTTCGCCCAGGCCTGGACGTCCGTCATTGTTCCCCGCTCCACGAGCACGGTGAACATCGTGCCGCCAAAGCGGCCGTAGAGGTCGCCGGGCTGCATCAGCTCGCGGAGCAGTTCGGCCAGCCGCATCAGCAGTGCCTCGGTGCCGAGCAGGCCGACATCCGACTGGACGCGGGCGAAATGATCCGGCCGGATATAGGCAAGCGCCCGGATGCCGCCTTCCGGCTGGCTGGCGATGCGGGTGGTGAGGCGGTCCAGGAAGTAGTGGCGCTGATAGAAGCCGGTGGACGGGTCCTTGGCGACGGCCTGCTCCAGCAGGTCCTCGGGCGCCTGCTCCGGCTGGCGGTCGCCGGGGACGATGACGCGCACGCCGGGATCTCCGTCGACGGTCACGCGCTTCAGGCGCAGTTCGAGCGGGACCTCGGATTCATCCCTCGCGTAGGCGACAACCGGCAGGACGCCGTCCTCCTGCCACTTGTCCTTCAGGCACGCGACAAGCGCCCCCTTTAGGGTCGCCTGGTCCGCCTCCCGAAACAGGTCCATGAACGGCTGGCCAACCAGTTCCTCCTCCGCAGCGGCACCCAGTAGGGCTGCCCAGGCCGGATTGACGGCGACGATGATTCCCTCGTGGACGTCGGCGATGGCCTCCGAGGCGCCGGTCATCAGGCTGCGGAGCTCCTGCTTGTATTGCCGTGCGGAGCTCAGTACCCCTTCGAGGGCGAGTCGTAGTCGATGTGCGTGCAGCTCGCGGCCGACGACGGCCCGAAGCCTGTCGCGGTGGGCGAGGGACACGACATCCCGTGCGCCCTTGTCCATGGCGGCCGCAATTCCGGGCTCGTCCACCCGGCCTTGCACGAGCAGGAGGGGTGGCGGCGGAGTGCACAGGGCCACGGCG
>CAZTGY010000522.1:0-1760 GCA_964613445.1 uncultured Chromatiaceae bacterium
TTTCCACCGCGGGCCTGTGCCTCTACCGGGACGGACGAGACAGCGTGGCGTGGCACGGCGACACGGTCGGCCGGGGGGCTCGCGAGGACACGCTGGTGGCCATTGTGTCCCTCGGACAACCCCGGTCGCTGCTGCTCCGGCCCAGGAATGGCGGCTCGTCCCAGAAGTTCGTCCTGGGCCACGGCGACCTGCTCGTGATGGGCGGCTCCTGCCAGCGGACATGGGAGCACGCGATCCCGAAGACCGCCAGAGCGTGCGGCCCCCGTATCTCGGTCCAGTTCCGGCCTCCCGGAGTGCGCTGACCCGGCACCGCCGGCATGCGTCAGGGCAGGTCAGGTGGGCGTGGCGAGCGGGTTCAACCGCTCGGCGGCACCTAGGCTGACCGGCACCTGGGAGGGTGATTTCTGCATGCTCACACACATGTTTCATGCCCGAGGTCGTCCCGCCGGAGCAGTCGCCGCGACGGCCTCCGCCGCGTTGGTCGCCACCACCTTCTTCGCGATGGCATCGCCAGAGGCGATTGCAGCGGGTCCCTGCGCGACACCGGGCGACGATGGCGCAGGCGGCACCATCACCGGAGTGGTCAACACCTACTACCCCGGACAGGGGACGGCCTCCGCGGGAGCAACCTCCGTGCAGGTTGGTACATCCGCAGGTGCTGCGACGCCGATCGCTGCCGGCGACATGCTGCTCATCATGCAGATGCAGGGCGCTGACATCGACTTCACCAACACCGACTCCTACGGTCACGGTGGGGCCGCGGCGACTCCCGCGTCCGGCTACACCGCGCTGAACAACACCGGCCGGTACGAGTACGTGATGGCCACGTCCGGCGTGGTCGCGGGGTCCCTGAGCATCTCCGGCCTCGGCACCGGCTCGGGTCTGATCAACACCTACACCACAGCGGCTGCCACAGCGTCTGCCGGGCAGCGCACCTTCCAGGTGGTTCGGGTGCCGCAGTACACGACGGCCACCACGAGCAGTGGCCTGACCGCCCTCGCCTGGAACGGGTCGGTCGGCGGGATCCTGGCGCTCGACACGACCGGCGCCCTCACGCTGGCCGGAACCGTCAGCGTGGACGGCCTCGGGTTCCGGGGCGCACCTGGGATCCAGCGCGGTGGAGCCACCGGACTGGCGAACACCGACCGCGTGACCAGTGCGACCGCCGCGGCCAACGGCAACAAGGCCGAGGGCATCGCCGGCACCCCGCTCGGAACCACCGCGGGGAACCGATACCCCGGCGGAGATGCCGCTCGCGGAGCGCCCGGGAACGCAGGTGGTGGCGCGACCGACGGACGTCCCTCGGCCAACGACGAGAACTCCGGCGGCGGTGGCGGCGGCAACGGTGGGGCTGGCGGTCAGGGCGGCAACAGCTGGAACTCGAACCTTGCGCGAGGTGGGTACGGCGGCGTCGCGCTCCCCAGCGGTGCGGCGAGGGTGTTCCTCGGCGGTGGCGGCGGGGCCGGAAGCACCAACGACTCGACCAATCCCAGCGCCAGCGGCGCGGCCGGTGGAGGCATCGCGATGATCCGCGCCGGCTCGGTCTCCGGTGCCGGCACCATCTCGGCCAACGGTGCCGATGCGTACAACAACACTGCCAACGACGGTGGTGGCGGCGGCGGCGCTGGCGGGTCGATCCTCCTCACCTCCCCGAGCGCCTCGCTGACCGGTGCGACACTGCGCGCCAACGGCGGCCGTGGCGGCAACGCCTGGGCGACGCAGGCCGGCGCGACCAGCGCGCACGGCCCCGGTGGTGGAGG
>CAZTGY010000523.1:0-1752 GCA_964613445.1 uncultured Chromatiaceae bacterium
GGACTGGCCCTTCCCGAATGGCTTTAGCTGGAGGCATGACCGTGAACGCATCTGTAGGAGCGCCTTCATGCGCGACGAACTTCGAATGGTCGCGCCTGAAGGCGCTCCTACCGGCGCTCCTACCGGCCCTGCTGCTCGGGGCCACGATCGCCAGCGCCCAGGATGCCGGCACGCCGGCCGAGCCCGAGGCACGCCAGCCGGCGTGGATCGCCAAGAGCAACGCCGAGGCGCAGATCCTCCTCGACACCTACGCGCGCTTTTTCCCGGAGATGGCCGGCGAGATCGGCGTTGCGGGCATGGACAACCGCGTCGCAGACCTCGGGGTCGCGATCAGCGACCGCATTCGCGCCGCCTTCACGTCTGCCGCCCGGGAACTGGACGAGCGGCGTGCCGTCGTCAGGGATCCGCGCGTCGTCCAGGACCTGGAGATCCTCCGGCAGGACGCGCTGCTGCAGGCCGCGATCCAGGAAGCGAACCAGCGCTACCTGCTGCCGACCTTCGATGTCGCGCAACAGGTCTACAACGGCGTCCGCGCCCTGCTGACCGAGCAGGTCGCCCGCGAGCGGCACCCTGCCGCCGCCATCCGCCTGCGGCGCTACGCCGGCCTCGAGGAGGGCTATACCCCGATCGCGGTGCTGGCCGAAGCCCGGGTCCGGGAGCAGCTGGGGGCCATCGGGCTGCTCTATCCCCTCCGGGACGAACTGGAGCAACAGCTCGCCAACAGCTCCCTGTACCTCGACGGGGTCGGGGAACTGCTCGACCAGTACAAGGTGAAGGACGGCGACAAGGCGCTGAAGGAACTGCGGCTGCAGGTCGCGGCCTATGACGACTTCCTGCGGCGGGAGGTGCTGCCCCGGGCCCGGGAGGACTTCCGCCTGCCCGCCGAGCTGTATGCCATCCGCCTGCGGGAAGTGGGCGTGGATATCCCGCCCGCGGAGCTCGCCGCCCGGGCGCGGACGGCCTTCATGGAAATCCGCAACCAGATGATCGCGCTGGCCCCGGTCGTGGCGCGGGACCTCGGGCTCGAGGCCACCGACTATCCCGGTGTCATCCGGGAGTTGCGCAGCCGCCAGGTGACGGGCGAGGCCACCCTGCCCCTCTACCGGGAACGCCTGGCAGTGATCGAGGACATCATCCGGACCCGGGAGATCGTGACCCTGCCGGAGCGCGAGGCAATCATCCGGCTGGCCACGACGGCCGAAAGCGCGTCGGTGCCGTCGCCGCAGATGAAGCCGCCGCCGTTCATCAACAACCAGGGCGAACGGGGTGAGTTCGTGTTGCCGCTCACCATGCCGCCCGTCGAGGGCGAAGCCCCGGCGCGGCGCCTCGAGGACTTCACGTTCGACGCGGCGACCTGGACCCTCACCGCCCACGAGGCGCGGCCGGGCCACGAGCTGCAGTTCGCCAGCATGGTGGAGAACGGCGTATCGCTGGCCCGCGCGCTGTTCGCCTTCAACAGCGTGAACGTGGAGGGCTGGGCGCTGTATGCCGAGGCGGAGACCCAGCCCTACCTGCCCCTCGACGGCCAGCTGATCGCGCTCCAGTTCCGCCTGCTGCGGGCCGCGCGCGCCTTCCTCGACCCGGGGCTGCAGCAGGGCACCATCAGCCTGGACGAAGCGCGGCGGGTGCTGGTCGAGGAAGTGGTGTTGACCGAGGCCAATGCAGAACAGGAACTGCAGCGCTACACCTTCCGTGCGCCCGGCCAGGCGACGAGCTACTTCTACGGCTACCAGCGCCTGCTGGACCTGCGTG
>CAZTGY010000524.1:0-1744 GCA_964613445.1 uncultured Chromatiaceae bacterium
GCTGGCGATGGCGGCGGTTTCGGTGATCTCGAAGCAGATCTTGCTGGCGTCCAGCCCGCTCCGCTGGAACTGCCGGATGACGAAGGGCAGGAACTCGTTGTCCGCCAGGCTCGCGCCGGACAGGTTGATCGAGCACAGCGCCAGCCGCTCCCGCTCGTCGGCCTCGGAGACCAGCCAGCGGAAGGCGTGCTCTACCACCCACCGGTCGATGTTGGAAATCAGCCCGTAGCGCTCGGCCGCCGCGATGAACAGGTCGGGCGACACCAGCGCCCCCTGCTCGTCCCGCATGCGCAGCAGGATCTCGTAGTGGGAGCCGGTCTCCTCGACCTGCAGCGGCTGGATCGTCATCCGGTACAGCTCGAAGCGGTCGTCCTCTAGCGCGTTGTTGATGCGCGCGGCCCACTGCATCTCACGGCGGCGGCGCATCAGGTCGATGTCGTTCTGCTTGTAGGTGTGGATGCGGTTGCGCCCCGCCTCCTTGGCCGCCTGGCAGGCGCTGTCGCCGGCCGTGATCAGCGTGGCGACGTTCTCGTTGTCGCCCGTGATCGGCACCACGCCGATGCTGACGCCGAGGCGGAACGTGCGGTCATCCCAGGTGAACTTGTGGTCCTTGATGGCCTCCCGCAGCATCTCCGCGGTGCGCATGGCCTCTTCCACGCTGCAGGCTTCCAGCAGCAGTCCGAACTCGTCGCCGCCGAGGCGGGCCAGCGTGTCCCGCCAGCGGATCTTGGCCTTCAGCAGGGCGCCCAGCTGGGTGAGCAGCGTGTCGCCGGCACCGTGGCCGCAGGAGTCGTTGATGATCTTGAACTGGTCCAGGTCCAGGTAGAGCAGCGCGTAGGAGGTCTCCCGGGCCTTGGCGCTCTTCAGGGAGCGTTCCAGGCGGCTCTCGAATTCCCGCCGGTTGACGAGGCCCGTGAGCAGGTCATGGCTGGCGTGGTAGGAGAGGCGCCGGTTCAGTTCCCGGGACTCGCTGACGTCGTGGAACACCAGCACGCCGCCGGTCACGTCGCCCCGGTCGTTGCGGATCGGCGAGGCGGTGCTCTCTATATAGAGCTCATTCCCGTCCCGGCGGATCAGCAGCGACGGCCGCACGGACTTGACCGAGCGGTTGCGCTTGATGGAGCTCATCACCGGGTTCTCGAGGGGCTCGCAGGTCTCCTCATGGAAGCCCCGGAAGATCTCGTCCACGTGACGCCCGCCCGCGTCGTCCAGCTTCCAGCCGGTGAGCTCCTCCGCCACCGGGTTGATGTACTCGACCGTGCCGTCGTGATCGGTCGTGACCACGCCGTCGCCGATGGACTGCAGGGTGATCTGGGCGCTCTCCTTCTCGCGGAACAGGGCCTCCTCGTAGACCTTCTGCTCGGTGATGTCCGTCTCGACACCGACCAGCCGGCGCAGGCGGCCATGATCGTCCAGCAGCGCCTTGGCGCGGCAGGCCACCCAGCGCCACTCGCCATCCTTGCGGCGCATGCGGTGGGTGTTCTCGAAGACCGGCGTGCGGCCGGCGATGTGGTCCCTGAGGCGCGCCTGCAGCCGGGCGTAGTCGTCCACGTGCACGATGCGCCGCCAGTCCGGCGCGTTCCGGGCCAGGTCATCGTCAGCGTAGCCCATCATCTGCTTCCAGCGGGATGAGTACTCGACCCGGTTGTTGAGCGCGTCGAAATCCCAGGTGCCGTCGTTGACCGTGTTCTCGAGCAACTCCTCCCGCTCGTCGGAGATCACAATACGTGGCGATACCCGGCCT
>CAZTGY010000525.1:0-1734 GCA_964613445.1 uncultured Chromatiaceae bacterium
CGCGTTCGCGGCGCGCCGCCTCGTAACGCGCCAGCCCTTCCCGCCAGTCCGCCGCGGCCTGCAGCGCGCGCGCCAGGACCATGCCATCCTCGATGGCCATCACCGCGCCCTGGGCGAGGAACGGCGTCATCGGGTGCGCGGCATCGCCCAGGAGGGTCGCGCGGCCGCGCGTCCATTGACCGAGCGGCTCCCGGTCGAAGAGGCCCCACTTGAAGCAGCGCCCAGGCGGCGTTGCCGCAATGATCGCCTGCACCTCCGGCGCGAAGTCGCTGAATTCCTTCTGCAGCTCGGCGATCTCGGAGTGCACCGACCAGCTCTCCTCCGCCCACTCCTCGCGCTTCGAGAAGGCGGCGAAGTTCACCAGCGTGCCGCCCCGGACCTTGTACCGCGCAAAGGTCCGCGCAGGCCCGGCGAAGGAGGCGGAGTCGGGCACGATGACCGCCGGGTCGAGGCGCTCCATCGGCACGAGCCCGCGCCAGGCGATGTAGCCCGTGAACGTCACCTGCTCGTCGCCCCAGAGCGCGCGGCGTACCGCCGAGCGGATGCCGTCGCAGCCGATCAGCACGTCCCCGGCCGCGCTGGCGCCATTGAGGAAGGTGGCGGTGATGCCGTCGCCCGTCTCGGCCAGCGCGCCGAAGCTGCAGCCGGTGTGGATGCAGCCCGGGTCCATGGCGCGCACGGCATCGGCCAGCGCGCCGTGCAGGTCGGCGCGGTGGGCCTGGCAGTAGCCCGCGCCGTACTGCTCCTGCATGCGGTTGCCGCGGTTGGTCTCCACGAGGATCGCCCCGGTCTGGTAGTGCTTGATGGCGCCGGCGGCGGGCGTGCTGGCGACGCGCCCCATCACGCCTTCGCCCAGCAGGTGATTGAGGACGTGGGCGCCGTTCGGGGTGATGGTGACGCCGGCCCCGGCCTCGCCGAGCGAGGCCGCCTGCTCGTAGACCGAGACCCGGGCCCCGGCCCGCTGCAGGGCGAGCGTCGCGGTCAGGCCGCCGAGCCCGGCGCCGACCACGATGACGTGCAGTTGCTTTACCATGATCCGGTACCGGGGAGCGAACGATGCGTCATGCACAACCTTACGCGATGAGCGCTGCCACCGGGCAGTTTCTGCAGCGCCGCCACCGGCTTTTCATCGGCGGCGAATGGGTCGATTCACAGGGCGGCGACGTCATCGACGTCGTCAACCCGGCCACGGGGGAACCCATCGCCCGCGTCGCCGCCGCCGGCCGCGCGGACATCGATCGCGCCGTCGCCGCCGCGCGCGCGGCGTTCACGGACGGGCCCTGGCGCGGCATGACGGCTGCGGAGCGCGGCCAGATCCTGGCGAAGCTCGGGGACCTGGTCGCCGCGAACGGCGAAGTACTGACCGAGCTCGAGATCCTCGACACCGGCATGCCGCGCAACCCCGGGGGTGCCCTCGCCGTGCCGACGGCGGTGAAGATGCTGCGCTATTACGCCGGCTGGCCCGCCAGGCTCGGTGGCCACACGCTGCCGGCGGACCGCCGGCCGGGCGCCGCCAGCCCGCCGCTGACCTACACGCGCCGCGAGCCGGTCGGCGTCGTCGGCCAGATCATACCGTGGAACTATCCGCTGGGGATGACCGCCATGAAGCTGGGGCCCGCGCTGGCAACCGGCTGCACGGTGGTGCTGAAGCCGGACGAGAAGACGCCGCTCTCCGCCCTTTTCCTCGCCGACCTCCTGGCCGAGGCCGGCATCCCTCCCGGCGTCGTCAACATC
>CAZTGY010000526.1:0-1732 GCA_964613445.1 uncultured Chromatiaceae bacterium
CGGCCTCCTCGCGCCTAGCATCCGGACCCTTTTGGCTCAACGCCGCGCACGTTTAGGTCCATAGCAGGCTCTGGGCCGCGGTTGGCGCTGCCCGCGAATTCCGCTATCGTCCGTCAGCCATCACGCCAGTCCGCGCATCAAGACGCGGGCGGCCATCGGATGGGTCACAGGAGGAGCGGATGAAACTGGGCACAGCTTGGGTTGCGGGCCTGTTCGCGTCGCTGGTGGTTCCGGCGCACGCGCAGACATCGACGACATTCAACCGTCCGGTGCAGATCGTCGCGCCGTTTACCGCCGGCGGTGATTCGGATCTGGCCGCCCGCGCGCTGGCGGCGGTGCTGCCGAAGCAGATCGGGCAGAACGTCCTGGTCGTGAACCGCGTCGGTGCCAGCGGCGCGATCGGCTCCGAATACGTGAAGCGCGCGACGCCCGATGGCTACACGCTGCTGCTGGCGCGCGTGGGGTCGCAGGCCGTGCTGCCCGCGCTGAAGCCGGACCTGCCCTACAAGTGGAACGACTTCAGCTTCCTCGGCCTGCTGGAGCTCAACCCCTACGTCTGCGTCGTGCGCCCCGACCAGCCCTACAAGACGCTGGCCGAGCTGGTGGAGGGCGTGCGCAAGAACCCCGGCAAGCTCAAGTACAGCACCGCCGGCATCGGCACCATCCACGAGATGGGACCCCAGATGCTGTTCGACATGTTCAAGCTCGGCAAGGACGCCGCGATCCAGATCCCCTACAAGGGCGGCGGCGAGGCGTCCTTCGCGCTGGTGCAGCGGGAGGTGGACTTCCAGTGCTCCAACCTTGCCACGGTGCTGGGCTTCATCCGCAACGGCCAGTTGCGTGGCCTGGTGACGACGCTGCCCGAGCGTTACAAGGACATTCCCGACATCCCGACTGCCAAGGAGATCGGCTTCCCGCAGTTGGAGCGCATCGTCGGCTGGAGCGCGCTCTACGGGCCCCCGGGCATGAGCGCGAAAGACCTGGCGCTGTGGGGCGGCCTGCTCGCGAACGTGGCGAAGGATCCCCAACGCGTGACCACGACCGAGCGCATCGGCTCCGTGCCGCGCATCCTGAGCCCGGCCGACACCGCGCGTTACGTGCAGGAGCAGTTCGAAACCTACGACAAGCTGGGAAAGTCGCTGGGGCTCAAGCTGCAGTAAGTGCTGCATGAGCGGGCATGGCACGGCCCGGCTGGGTGCATTCTTGCTGTGTCTGTGCGCGCCGGCCGGCGCCTGGGCGTTGACCGGCGATGCGGCGCGCGGGGCGCGCGTGCACGACCTCTGCCTCGGCTGTCACGGCACCGAGGTCTACGTGCCGCCGAAGCGGGAGGTGAAGTCGATGGCTGCGCTGCGCCGCGAAGTCGATCGCTGGAACCGCAGCCTGAACCCGCCGCTGACGAAGCAGCAGGTGGAGGACGTGGTGGCCTATCTCAACGGCAGCTTCTACCGCTTTCCGCCCTGACCCGGATCGCCGGCTGGCATTATCCTTGCATGTGCAGGACCCCGGGGGAGTCGTGCTGACACTGGGAGCACACATGAAACTGCAACAGTGGGCGGATTTCTTCTTTACCGGGGAGGCGGTGGTGCCGGCGGTGCTGCTGTGGACCGATCACTTCGGTCTGGCGGTGCTGCTGATCCTGCCGCTGCTCTTCGTGGCCTGCGGCCTGAGCCTCATGGCCGATGGGCCGCCCGGCTCCGGGCCTGAATCAGACGAATAAATTCAGCACGCCGTC
>CAZTGY010000527.1:0-1722 GCA_964613445.1 uncultured Chromatiaceae bacterium
GACCCTCGACGACATTGGCCTGGCCGGCATCCTGGCCATGGGCATCTTCCTGGCCGTCCTCGTGGTCGGCTTCATTTACGAATGGAAGAAGGGGGCCCTGGAATGGGACTAGCAAAGGGACCCGCGGAGGCGCCGGGAGTCGGGCTGGCGGAGCCCGTGCCGGACATCCTCCAGCAGCGCGGCTTCGTCGTCACGAAGCTCGACAACCTGATCAACTGGGCGCGGACCGGTTCCCTCTGGCCCATGACGTTCGGGCTCGCCTGCTGCGCGGTCGAGATGATGCACGCGGGCGCCGCCCGCTACGACCTGGACCGGTTTGGCGTGATCTTCCGGCCCAGTCCCCGGCAGTCGGACGTGATGATCGTCGCGGGCACGCTCACGAACAAGATGGCGCCCGCCCTGCGCAAGGTCTATGACCAGATGGCCGAGCCCCGGTGGGTGATATCCATGGGATCCTGCGCCAATGGCGGCGGCTACTACCATTATTCCTACGCGGTAGTGCGCGGCTGCGACCGGATCGTTCCCGTCGACGTCTACGTGCCGGGTTGCCCGCCAACGGCGGAAGCGCTGCTCTACGGCATCATCCAGTTGCAGAACAAGATTCGCCGAACCAACACGATCGCCCGATGAGCGCCCGCCAGACCAGTCCGCGCCAGGAGGCGCTCGCCACGCGAATTGCGGAGCGCTTCGACACCGCACTCGGACGGGTCGACTCCCGTTGCGGCGAGCTGGGCTACGAGGTATTGCCCGGGAACCTGTTACCAGTCGCCGCGACTCTCCGCGACGAATTCGGTTTCGAGATGCTCGTCGACCTCTGTGGCGTCGACTTTCTCACCTACGGGCGCGATGAGTGGAATACCCAGGACGCCACGAGCGCGGGCTTCAGTCGTGCCGCCGAGCAGGCCACCATCATTGCGGATCCCGGCGTGCAGTTCGATGCGCGGCGTTTTGCCGTCGTCTATCACCTGTTGTCCGTCAGCGGCAATGCCCGGCTGCGACTCAAGGTGTATACGGGGGCTGAGAATCCGCCCGTGGTGCCTTCCGTCATTGCCGTCTGGCCGGCAGCCAACTGGTACGAACGGGAGGCGTTCGATCTCTTCGGCATCCTGTTCGACGGTCACCCGGATCTCCGCCGCCTCCTGACCGACTACGGCTTCATCGGCCATCCCTTCCGCAAGGATTTCCCGCTGTCGGGGAACCTGGAGGTGCGCTACGACCCGGAGCAGGGGCGCGTGGTGTACCAGCCCGTCACCATCGAGCCCAGGACCCTCGTCCCCCGCGTCATCCGCGATGACAACCGGTACTCGCCCGACCTGAAGGACGGGCATGGCTGAGTTCCAGAATTTCACGCTGAACTTCGGTCCCCAGCACCCGGCCGCCCACGGCGTGCTGCGCCTGGTGCTGGAGATGGATGGCGAGACGGTGCAGAAGGCCGATCCGCACATCGGGTTGCTCCACCGGGGGACCGAGAAGCTTGCCGAGAGCAAGCCCTTCAACCAGAGCATCGGCTACATGGACCGGCTCGACTACGTGTCCATGATGTGCAACGAGCACGGCTACGTGCTGGCCATCGAGAAGCTGCTCGGCATCGAGGTGCCGAAGCGCGCGCAGTACATCCGCGTGATGTTCGACGAGGTGACGCGGATACTGAACCACCTGATGTGGCTGGGGGCCCACGGCCTCGACATCGGGGCCATGACGGTGTTCCTCTATTGCTTCCGT
>CAZTGY010000528.1:0-1719 GCA_964613445.1 uncultured Chromatiaceae bacterium
GGTGGCCCGCGCGTCAGCCCCCGGGCCGGTCCCTGGGCCGGCCCCCGTTCCGGCCCCGAGCGCGGGAAAGGCCAGGCCGGAGCCGGCGTCCACCAGCCAGGTCAGGTCGGCCCCGGCCGGCAGCCGGGGCGTGTGGCGGCCGATGATCTGGCGGATGCCGGCCGGCACCGGTTGCCCGGCACCCTGGTGCTCGACGCGGCTCGCCGTGGCCAGCTGGGCGGCGGTGTCCGGCGGCAGGCCCGGGTCGGGGAAGCAGGCTGCCGGCGGCGGCAGCGCGGGCACCAGGAGGCCGGTCCGCCGGAGGACGGTCGCCAGGGGCTCGGGCGGGGGCCCGGGCGCGGTGCGGCCGAGGCAGCCGTGCAGCAGCCAGAGTGCCAGGTCGGGCTCGCCGGCCAGCGCGAGGACCGTCGTTCGCGCCGGCTCGCCGGGCAGCCGTGCGCTGACGCCCAGCTGGATGTCGAGCGCCGGGTTCAGGCGCAGCGCCAGCCCGCCATCGGGCCGCGCTCCCGCCAGTATGGCGGCCCCGGCAATCAGCCGTTGCAGCGGCTCGCCGCCGGGCGGTTCGGCGATGCGCCGCTCGTCCGTGATGCGGCCCTGCCGGAACAGGATGAACTCGAGCACCGTGAGCAGCCAGGCCGCCACCTCCGGCTCCTGGCCCAGGACGAAACGGGTGGTGCGCACGTCCCCGTCGGCGGGCGCCCGGAACTGCGCCTCCACGGTCAGCGCCGGGTTCAGGTGCTCGGTCGTCACGCTTCCTCCCGGAGGCGCCGGGCGTCCAGCAGGCCGATGCCCCAGCGCCAGTGCTGGCCGGGCCGGAGTTCCCGGCTGGACACGCCGTCGGGGTCGATGATCTCCTCGCCGCCATACCGGGCCTTGAGCTCCTGCCAGGCGACGCCCACGGCAGCACCGGCCCATTCGTCCGGGAACATGCAGATGTCGTGGAAGGCGATCAGGCCGTGGGGGGCCACCAGGTCCCGGTACATCCTGAAGTCGGCGAGGCAGCCCTCGTAGGAGTGATCGCCGTCGATGAACAGCAGGTCCACGGCCCGGCCGGCGAGGATCTCCAGCAGGCGCGCGCGGGTGGATTCCAGGTGGGAATCCGCCGGGATGAAATGGAAGCGCTGGGACGGGGGGCCGAAGGTGGCGAACACTTCGCGCTCCACGTCGGTCTGGCCGCCGCAGTTGGGCGCACCGGGCAGGTCGATGCTGACCAGCGTGGCGTCCCGCGATGCGAGCTGGCTGAAGCAGAACAGCATGCCGCCCCGCGCGGTGCCGATCTCGACGACGACCCGGGGCCGCCGTGCCCGCACCTGCTCCAGGAACCGCCGGAGCTCGTAGTCGTTCTGGATCGCGAGGAAGTAGTCGCCGGTGCGCTTCACGAGCTCGTCCAGGTCCACGGGCAGGTGGTCGTCGCACCAGCCGAGCTCCCGGATCTTCTGCGCGATGGCCGCGTGCTCCGGGCCGGCGGCCCGGCCCGCCATCAGGTCGCGGACGAGGAGGGCGGTGTGCTCGTCCAGCTGGATGCGGGGTTGCCGCCAGGAGTGATACAGCAGCCACGGCGCCCGGTAGGGGTTCGCCGCCGGCGGGATGCCGGCGCGCACGGCCGCCGCGAAGCCTTCGTTGCCGAGCTTGAGGAAGAGGTCGGTGTTGGCGCGGTACTCGCTGAGCTTGTCGGTGGGGACGAGGCGGAGATTGCCGCACATGGGGCGGGCGGCGGCT
>CAZTGY010000529.1:0-1711 GCA_964613445.1 uncultured Chromatiaceae bacterium
CCGTCCTGGCGGTGCACATGGGCGAACTGAAGGCCAGCGACCTGGAGCAGATTGCCAAAGTCGCGGCGGAGCTGTCGGCAGGTACACTCGCCGCCGCCGACGCCCCGTCCCGCCTCCAGCTGGGCGCGCCGGCCCCGTAGGAGCGCCTTCAGGCGCGATACGGCCGGGATCGCGCCTGAAGGCGCTCCCACGGGGCCGGTATCTTTTTCCTTTTGCGGTGAAAGTCGCTAAACTCGCCGCCATCTTCGGCGATCCAGATCCCAACGATGGCGCGGCTCCTGCTGCTGAACGGCCCTAACCTGAACCTGCTTGGCCGGCGGGAGCCTCACCTGTACGGGGCAACCACCCTGGCGGACATCGAGCAGGCGGTCACCGCCGCCGCCGCCGCTGCAGGGCATCAGCTGGAGGCCTTCCAGACCAATTCCGAAGCCGCCCTGGTAGACCGGATCCAGCAGGCCGCCGGGCACGTGGACTTTATCCTGCTGAACCCCGGCGCCCTGACCCACACCAGCGTGGCACTCCGGGACGCGCTGCTCGCCGTGGGCATCCCGTTCATCGAGATACACCTGAGCAACGTGCATGCCCGGGAGGAATTCCGGCGGCACTCCTACGTTTCCGACGTGGCCGTTGGCGTCATCACCGGGCTCGGCGCCCTGGGATACCAGCTGGCGCTCCAGGCGGCCTGCGACAGGCTCGCCAGGGCCAAATAAGCGAGGACTTCCATGGATATCCGCAAGGTCAAGAAGCTCATCGAGTTGCTGGAGGAATCCGGCCTCGCCGAACTGGAAATCACCGAGGGCGAGGAATCGGTCCGCATCAGCCGCCACACGACTGGCGCGCCCGTGCAATACGCCATGCCGCCCATGAATTACGCCCCGGCGCCGCCCCAGGCCGCGGCAGCTGGCGGCGCCGCAAGCGCCGGCACTGCCGGCTCGGCGCCCGCCAGCAGCGGCCCCGCCGGCCACAAGGTGCTCTCGCCCATGGTGGGCACCTACTACGAGGCCCCGGCCCCGGGCTCCCCGAATTTCGTGAAGATCGGCGACCAGGTCCAGGCCGGCGACACGCTGTGCATCATCGAGGCCATGAAGATGATGAACCAGATCGAGGCGGACGTGGCCGGCAAGGTGGTCGCGGCCCTCGCGAAGAATGGCGAACCGGTCGAGTTCGGCCAGGCCCTGTTCGTCATCGAACCCTGACCCCGCGATGCTCGACAAGGTTGTCATCGCCAATCGCGGGGAAATCGCCCTGCGCATCCAGCGCGCCTGCCGGGAACTGGGGATCAAGACCGTCGCCGTGCATTCCACGGCCGACTCCAGCCTGAAGCACGTGCTGCTGGCCGACGAGACGGTGTGCATCGGCCCGCCGCCGTCGTCCCAGAGCTACCTGAACATGCCCGCGATCATCAGCGCGGCCGAGGTCACGGACGCGGTGGCCATCCACCCCGGCTACGGCTTCCTGTCGGAGAACGCCGACTTCGCCGAGCGCGTCCAGCGCAGCGGCTTCATCTTCGTCGGCCCGCCGCCCGAGGTGATCCGGCTGATGGGCGACAAGATCTCCGCCAAGGAGGCCATGCGCGCGGCCAACGTGCCCTGCGTGCCGGGCTCCGACGGTCCCCTGGGCGAGGACGGCGACGAGACCCTGAAGATGGCCCGGTCCATCGGCTACCCGGTGATCATCAAGGCCGCCGGCGGCGGCGGCGGGCGCGGCATGC
>CAZTGY010000530.1:0-1705 GCA_964613445.1 uncultured Chromatiaceae bacterium
GCGATAGCGACCCTCGTACTCCAGGCGGATGCCGGCCGGCAGCTCGTCGGCGACCTCGGCCACCAGCGCGCGCTCCTCGGCCTCCGCCCAGCCCAGGGGCGCGGCGAAGAACACGCCGTCGGTGTCCGCCTCGATCAGCACCATGCCGCGGTCCCGCAGCGCGGCCACCACCTGCCCCAGCACCTCGCGGCCGCGGCGCGTCACTTCGTCGGCGGCGCGGCGGTCGGCGAAGAGGGCCATGGTGCCGGCGGCCATGTAGCCGTAGGCCGAGTTGATCAGCAGCTTCATCGCCGCCTGCATCGCGTCGTGGTGGCCGCGTTCGAGCGAGCCGGGCGGGGCGGTCCTGAGCGCGTCCTTGTGCGCCAGCCGCAGCTCGGTCATCCGCCCCACCACGTGCAGCAGTACTTCCAGGCGGTCGCAGGCCGGGCCGATGCGGAAGGCGCGCATCAGCGAGGGGTACATCGAGGCGATGTCGACCTTCACCACCTGTTGGGCGACGCCGGTGGCGTAGAGGTGCACCGCGCCGCCGGTATGCCCGGCCAGCTCGCCCTCGCCGCGGGCGGCGCCAAAGGGCAGCGCCGCGCCGGCGTGCAGGTAGGCCCGCACCAGGAGCGGCTCCAGGATGCCCATCGCCGGCCCGGCCGAGGCGAGCTGTTCGTAGCGCCTTGGCGCCATGCCGGCCAGCGCGAAGGGCGCGCCGAGCAGCCGCTGCGAGAGCCCGTCCACCTCGATGACGTCGTCCTGGGCGTAGCGCCGAACCAGCTCGGGTTGCTCGCGGTAGCTGCGGTAGATCTCGGAGCCGGCGAGGTAGGTCCGCCCCGGCGCGGCGATGCCGAAGTGCCGCGCCACGTCCTTCAGGCGATGGCTGGGCAGCTCGCGCGCGACGAAATCGTGCCGCCGCACGGCGTCCAGGGTGTCGATGAGCTCGCGCCCGGCGACGGTGTATCGCGCCTGCCGGCGCCGGCGCCGCTGGTCGGCCGGCGGCTCGGGATAGCGTTCGAGTCGCCGCGTTGCCGCCCCCACCCGGCCCAGCTCCAAGCGCAGGCCGAGCGCCGCCGCGCGCCCTTCCAGAAAGGGCAGGTCGAAGCCCATCAGGTTGTGGTTCTCGATGACGTCCGGGTCCCGCTCGCGGATGAGCGCGCACAAGTCGTCGATCAACCGCGGCTCGTCCTCGGGCTCCGGCGCCTCCAACGTCACCGCCAGGCCGCGGGTGTCGCGCAGCGCCACCAGGAAGATGCGCCCGCGTTCCGGCTCCAGCGCGGTGGTCTCCAGGTCGAACTGCAGCCGGTGCAGGTCGGCGTAGCCGAGCCCGCGGAAGTAGGTCCGCCCGGTCTGCATGAGGTACTGCTCCACCGGCCCCACGCGGTAGTACTCGGCCAGCGCGCGAAGGTTCGGCACGGCACGCCCGAGTCGCTGCGCGGCGCCCGCGAGGAGCGCTCGCTCCAGCGCGCGCATGGTGTTGGCGGCCAGGACGTAGCGGTACGAGAGCGGCGGGCCGTCCAGCTCGCGGTAGGTGACAAGTGGCCGGGCACCCGCCGTGCGGCTGTCGCCACCCACCGCATCCTCCGGCGCCAGCGCCGACCCGAGATGGGCCAGGTCCGCCAGCGTCGTCGCGAAGAGCCAGGGGCGGACGCGGCCCGGCTCGCTGACGATCCGCCCGTCCACGCGCCGCCACACCGTCACGCGCCCGTCGCGGTCGGCCCAG
>CAZTGY010000531.1:0-1478 GCA_964613445.1 uncultured Chromatiaceae bacterium
CGACGGGCTGCGGATGACCAATTTGAACCCGTCCCGCCGGCTTTTGCAAGGGGGCGGGTTTCCTTTTATCGGGTAGGTTGACATGAGTCGAGAGCACAACGTCTTGTTTTCAGAGCTGGGGCTGCCGCCCGAGATCATGACCGGCGTCCGCGCCGCGGGCTTCCAGCAATGCACGCCGATCCAGGCCCAGACGCTCCCCGTCGCCCTCCAGGGCAAGGACATCGCCGGCCAGGCGCAGACGGGTACCGGCAAGACGGCGGCCTTCCTGATCGCGATGTTCAACCACCTGCTGAAGCATCCACCAACCCGCACGGGCAGCCAGCCCGCACCCCGCGCCCTGATCCTCGCCCCCACCCGCGAACTCGCGGTCCAGATCCATTCCGACGCATTGATCCTCGGCAGCGGTACCGGCCTGCGGATGGCCGTGGTCTACGGCGGCGCCGACTATGACAAGCAGCGCGAGGAACTGCAGCAGGGCCTGGACGTCCTCATCGGCACTCCGGGCCGGCTGATCGATTACTTCCGCCAGCACATCTACACCCTGAGCTACGCCCAGGTGCTGGTGATGGACGAAGCCGACCGCATGTTCGACCTGGGCTTCATCAAGGACATCCGCTTCCTCCTGCGGCGGCTGCCGCCCCCCGACAAGCGGCTGAACCTGCTGTTTTCCGCGACGCTCGGCCAGCGGGTGCTGGAGCTCGCCTACGAGCACATGAACAATCCCGAATCGGTGCTGATCGAGCCCGACAAGAAGACCGTGGACCTGGTCACCCAGTCCATCTTCTTCCCGGGAAACCAGGAGAAGGGCCCACTGCTGGTGGGCCTCCTCCGCAGCATGCAGGCCCGGCGCACGATGGTGTTCGTCAACACCAAGCGGGCGGCGGAGGACATCGCACGACTGCTCGAGTTCAACGGCCTGCCGGCCGAGGCCATCAGCGGTGACGTGCCGCAGAAGAAGCGCCTGCGCATGCTCAAGGACTTCGTGGACGGCACGCTGCCCGTCCTCGTGGCGACCGACGTGGCGTCCCGCGGCCTGCACGTGCCGGACGTTAGTCACGTCATCAACTACGACCTGCCCCAGGACTGCGCCGACTACGTGCATCGCATCGGCCGCACGGCGCGCGCCGGGGCCGCGGGCGATGCCATCAGCTTTGCCTGCGAGACCTATGCGTTCTCGCTGCCGGAGATCGAGGACTACATCGGGCACCGCATCCCGGTGGGTACCGTGGATCCGGCCCTGCTCGAAGGCGTGAAGATCCCGCCCTGGGCGCCCCGCAAGTACCCGCCCCAGGGCGGGCGGCCGCCCCGGCGTGGTGGCGGTGGCGGCGGCGGCGGCGGCGGGCGATCCGGTGGCGGCCGGCCGGGCGGCGGGGGACGGTCCGGCGGCGGCGGTCGTCGCGGCCGGTAGGAGCGCCTTCACGCGCCGCCCCCGAATAACCACCGGCGCGGCGGAGCCGCGGCCGGGGCACCCCCCGGGG
>CAZTGY010000531.1:1488-1698 GCA_964613445.1 uncultured Chromatiaceae bacterium
TGAGACGCGTCGGACGGGAAACGGCCGGTCGCGCCTGAAGGCGCTCCTACATCAAATCGGACAGGCCGGTGACCGACGGATGCCTCGCCACGACCCGGGCCGGTTGCCGGGTGTCCGGCCGGGTCACCGCCAGTACGCCGGCGATCCCGCTGGCCGCGGCGGCATCCAGCACCGGCAGGCTGTCGTCGATGAACAGGGTGGTGACCGGGT
>CAZTGY010000532.1:0-1697 GCA_964613445.1 uncultured Chromatiaceae bacterium
CGAGCTGCTGGGCGTCGCCGCCGACGCGGCACTCGATGGCGCGCGCGGCAACTCCGGCGCGATCTTCGCGCAGTACCTGCAGGGGCTGAGCGAGTTCCTGGCGGGGCACGAGCGGGTCCGGCCGGAGGAACTGGCACTGGCACTGGCTTCCGCCGAGAGCTTTGCGCGCAGCGCCATCCAGAATCCGGCCGAAGGCACGGTGCTGACGGTGATGCGCGACATCGCGTCCGCCGTAGCACCCGGCCAGCTACCCGAGAACTCGGACTTCCTGACCCTGCTGACGTCCCTGCTCGCCCGGGCGCGGGAAGCGGTGGCGACCACCCGCAGGACCCTGGCGTCGATGCGCGACGCCGGCGTCGAAGACGCCGGCGCCCGGGGCCTGCTCGTCCTGCTCGAAGGCATGGCGGACGCCCTGCAGCCGGGACTGGCCCCGGCCATGCCCGTCATGGAGGACGGCGATCCCTCCACCCACAGCCCGGCGGACTACAGCCACGTGGGCCCGCCGGAGCATCGCTTCTGCACCGAGTGCCTGGTCACCGGCTCGCGGGTGGACCGGGAAGGCCTGCGGACCGAGCTGGCCCACATCGGCAGCAGCGTGGTGGTCGTCGGCGGCAATGCCAAGGCCCGGATCCACGTCCACGTCAACGATCCTGCCCAGGCGTTCGCCATTGCACGCCGCTACGGCAAGGTGTCGGCGGAGAAGGCCGACGACATGCTGCGCCAGGAGCGCTCGCTCAAGGCGGACGGACGGCGGGTGGCCATCGTGGCGGACTCGGGCGCCGACCTGCCCGCCGCGGCCTGGGACGAGTTCGGGATCCAGATGGTCCCCCTGCGGGTGAACTTCGGCGGCGAAAGCCATCTCGACAAGGTCGGCATGTCTGCCAGCCGCTTCTGGGCCGAGCTGGCGCGGAATCCGGTGCATCCCAAGACGTCCCAGCCACCGCCCGGCGACTTCCGCCGGGCCTATGAACTTCTCTCGTCCCACTTCGAGCATGTGGTGTCGGTCAGTCTCACCGGGCGCCTCAGCGGCACGCTCCAGGCAGCCCAGTCCGCCGCCAGCCGTGTCACCAAGCCCGGGCAACTGAGCATCGTGGACAGCAAGAACGTGTCCGTCGGCATGGGACTCGTCGTGCTGACCGCCGCCGAGAATGCGCGGGCTGGCAAATCCGCGGCCGAAGTCATCGCGGCCACCGAGCGGGCGGCGTCCGCCACGCGCACCTATGGTGCGGTACCCGATCTCAGCTATGCGGTACGCGGTGGACGCATTCCCCAGCCCTGGCGCTGGCTGGCGGGAATCCTGCCGCTGGGTTTCCTGCTGGCCATCGACGGTCCGGGCGGCGTAAAGGTACGGGGAATCCTGCACCGGAAGAGCGACCGGGTGTCCGCGCTGGTGCGGCTGGCCACGCAGGACCGGCTACTGAAGTCCGGCACGACGCCACTCCGGCTCGCCATCGCCCACTCGAACTCGCCGGAACTGGCAGAGGCCCTGCGTACCGCCTGCGAAGTGGCCTTCCCGAACGTGGAGTCCGTGCACACCGCGGATCTCGGTCCCGCCTACTGCGCGCACGGCGGCCCCGGCGCCCTCGCCCTCGCCGTGCAGGAATACGAGGCAATAACGTAGGAGCGCCTTCAGGCGCAACCTCCCACAGAGGCACCGGGTTTGGGATCTGGGGATTTGCGCGGCAATGCCGCGCAAA
>CAZTGY010000533.1:0-1695 GCA_964613445.1 uncultured Chromatiaceae bacterium
TCGGCGGCGGGCCGAACCGCATCGGCCAGGGCATCGAGTTCGACTATTGCTGCGTGCACGCCGCCTTCGCGCTGAAGGAGATCGGCTACGAAGCAATCATGATCAACTGCAATCCGGAAACCGTCTCCACGGACTACGACACCTCGGACCGGCTGTACTTCGAGCCACTGACGTTCGAGGACGTCATGGAGGTCGTGGACCTGGAGCGGCCGAAGGGCGTCATCGTCCAGTTCGGCGGCCAGACGCCGCTGAAGCTGGCGCGCCGCCTGGAGGAGGCCGGCGTGCCGATCGTCGGGACCAGCCCCGAGTCCATCGATGTCGCGGAGGACCGCGAACTGTTCCAGCAGCTCGTGCAGCGGCTGGGGCTGCGCCAGCCGCCGAACTGCGTGGCGCGCACGCCGGACGAGGCGGTTCGCCTGGCCGGGGAGGTTGGCTTTCCCCTCGTCATCAGGCCGTCGTTCGTGCTGGGCGGCCGGGCGATGGAGGTGGTGCACACCGAGGACGACCTGCGCCTCTACATGAAGGATGCCGTCAACGTCTCCAACGACAGCCCCGTGCTCCTCGACCGGTTCCTCGACCTGGCAGTCGAAGTGGACGTGGACCTGGTCAGCGATGGCAAGGATGTCCTGATCGGCGGGATCATGGAGCACATCGAGCAGGCCGGCGTGCATTCCGGCGATTCCAGCTGCTCCCTGCCGCCGGCGACCCTCAGTCAGCAGGTCCAGGACGAGCTCATCAGCCAGGTGATCAAGCTGGCGAAGGCGCTGAACGTCGTCGGGCTGATGAATACCCAGTTCGCGATCCAGAACGGCATCATCTACCTGCTGGAAGTGAATCCGCGGGCTTCCCGCACCGTGCCCTTCGTCTCGAAGGCCATCGGCCTGCCGCTGGCCAAGGTCGCCGCCAAGACCATGGTGGGGGTCTCGCTGGCGGAGCAGGGCGCGACGAAGCAGCGGGTGCCGGACTTCTACTCGGTGAAGGAGGCGGTGTTCCCCTTCGTGAAGTTCCCGGAAGCTGACCCGATCCTCGGACCGGAGATGAAGTCCACCGGCGAGGTCATGGGCACCGGCCGGTCGTTTGCCGAGGCCTACGCCAAGGCGCAGATCGCGTCCGGCGTCACCCTGCCGCGCCGTGGTACGGCGTTCCTGTCGGTTCGTGACCGCGACAAGCCCGCTGCGGTCAAGCTGGCGCAGCTGCTGATCGATCGCGGCTTCGACATCATTGCCACGGGCGGTACCGCCATGGCGCTGGCCAAGGGCGGGGTCGCCTGCCGCCGCGTCAACAAGGTCCGCGAGGGCCGGCCCCACATCGTGGACATGATCAAGAACGAGGAGATCAGCCTCATCGTGAACACGACGGAGGGCAAGCAGGCCATCCGGGAGTCCCGTTCCATCCGGGGGGCGGCGGTGCACCGCAAGGTGACCTACTACACGACCATGCCGGCGGCCCTGGCCACGAGCTATGCGCTGGACCACCTGGATGGCGGCAGCGTGAACAGGCTGCAGGACCTGCACGCCGGGGTGGTGCTGTGAAGAAGGTCCCCCTGACGATCCGCGGCGCCGAGAAGATGCGCGAGGAGATCCGCAGCCTGAAGTCGGAGGCCCGGCCCCGCGTGATCCAGGCCATCGCCGAGGCGCGCGGGCACGGCGACCTGAAGGAAAATGCGGAGTATCACGCCGCCAAGGAAGAGCAGGG
>CAZTGY010000534.1:0-1688 GCA_964613445.1 uncultured Chromatiaceae bacterium
GTGGCCGGCGGCGCCGCCGCGGTGGACCACCACGATCTGCGGGCCCAGGAATACGCCCAGGCGCGGCTGGATGTTGCGGCCGACGAGGTCGGTCGCGCCGCCGGGCGCGAACGGAATCATCATGCGCAGGGGGCGGTTCGGATAATCCTGCGCCTGCAGCGGCAGCGCGCCGCAGGCGGCGAGCAGGCCAAGAGCGATGCGGAATCGGGTGTTCATGGGTTTCTCCTCGGGAGTCGTTTTTTGTTCATTCGAAGACGATGTTGTTTTCGCGCACGACGGCGGCCCACTTCCGGGTCTCGGCCTGCACGAAGGCCGTGTAATCGGCCGGGGTCTTGCTGAGGGACACGGCGATCATCTGCTTGGCCAGCATGTCCTTCATCTCCGGCCGCTCCATCACCTGCACCATGCTCTTGTGCAGGTACGCCAGCAGCGCCGGCGACACGCCGCGCGGCGCGAAGGCGCCGTTCCAGGCGTTGGTGCCGATCTTCGGGTAGCCCTGTTCGGCCATGGTCGGCACGTTCGGCAGTTCCGGGATGCGTTCCGGCATCGTCACGGCCACCACGCGGATGCGGCCGGCACGGATGTGCTCGATGGTGGAGGCGAGGTTGCCGAAGGCGCATTGCACCTCGTTGCTGATCAGGCCGGTGACGAAGCCGGCGGCGCCCGCCTTGTACGGCACGTGGTTCAGCCGGATGCCCGCGGCGCGCTCGAACAGCAGCATGTCGAGGTGCGGGTAGCTGCCGACGCCGGCGGAGCCGTAGTTGACCTTGCCCGCGTTCGCCTTCGCGTAGTCGATGAACTGGCGCACGTTCTGCGGCGGAAAGGCCGGATTCACCAGCAGGCCGTGCGGGATCTCGACCAGGTTGGTGATGCCGACGAGGTCGACCGAGGGCTTGATCTTCAGCACGCTGGCGAAGGTGCTCTCGTTGATCGCGTTGGTGGTGACGTTGCCGACGAACAGGGTGTAGCCGTCGGGTGTGGCGCGCGCGGCGGTTTCCAGCGCGATGTTGCCGGAAGCGCCGGAGCGGTTGTCGACGATGACCGACACGCCCCACAGGTCGGTCAGGCGCAGGGACACATGACGGGCGATGATGTCGGTGGCGCCGCCGGGGGCGTACGGCACGAGGACGCGCACCGGGCGGTTGGGGAAGCCGTCGGGGCCCCGCGTCTGCGCGACGGCGGCGTTCGACAGGGCCAGTGCGGCCAGCATCAGTCCGGCTTTGAGGGCGGCTCTCAGAACGATCGGCATGGCGTTCTCCTCCGGTTGGCGTTGCACGGGCGGTCTGCGCCGCTTGTATGCTGTGACGGATCCGCTACTTGATCTGCGACACGTCGGCAGCTGCCAGCGGGAGCTTGACGGGCCGCTTCAGTTTGGCCGACAGGTCGATGGCCTTGGTCATCATCAGGCGGTTCAATCCCTCGGCCGCCGTCGCGTGCTGGGTCGCGAGGCCCATGGACACGCGGTTCAGCCAGTCTACCGTTTCTTCGCGCATCGGGCCGCGCAGTTCGCCGAGCGCCATGTCGCCGACCGGATAGCTGGTCATGAAGTCGACATGCCGCCGTTTGTCCGGGGCATAGCCTTCGCCCTGCACGATATTGGTGGCCAGCACGATGTCGCGATGGGTGTCGTCGATGGTCAGCACGCCTTCGGTGCCGACGATGCCGACTTCCAGGCTGTAGACGGCGCC
>CAZTGY010000535.1:0-1685 GCA_964613445.1 uncultured Chromatiaceae bacterium
TCCTCCTCCTTGATCAGGCGAAGAATCTCGGCATACGCCGCCTCCTTCATCCGCTTGTGCGTCAGCGGCGTGCTGCCCGTCAGCAGCTCGTACAGGATCACCCCCAGCGAGTAGATGTCGCTGCGCGTGTCGATGCCCAGGGCGCTCATCTCCGCCTGCTCCGGGCTCATGTACTCCAGGGTGCCGACCATCGTCCCATACTGGAACGGCGTGTAGATAGTCCGTAACTCCATGTGGGGAATCAGGAAGGGGTAGCGGAGGAGGAAGGCCTCCTGCCATGCTGGGTGGTGCAAACCGACACCCACACGGACAGGAGGCCTCCATGTCCAGTTTCGCCGCCGCGGCCGAGCAGATCAAGGGGGACGTCAGCCGGGCCGTCCCCGCCTCCCTCATCACCCGGGCCGCCGCCGCCCTCGGCATCACCGGCCGCGACCGGATCCTCACTCCGGCCGTGACCACCCACCTGGCCCTGCACCGGGCCTTGCACGGCGGGACCGCCATCACCCACCTGCGTCACCTGGCCAGGGTGCCGTTCACCCCCTCCGCCTACTGTCAGGCCGTCGCCCGCCTGCCGGAGGCGTTCTTCGGCCTGCTCCAGATCCTGGTCACCAACCGCCTGCGCGACGACCGGGAGGAGGACCGATGGTACGGGCACCGGCTGTTCCTGATCGACGGCACCGGAGTGTCGATGCCGGACACCCCGGACCTCCAAGCGGCGTTCGGCCAGCCGGGCGGGCAGAGGCCTGGGTGCGGCTTCCCCGTCGCCCATGTCCTGGCCCTGTTCGAGGCCCGGTCGGGGTATCTGCTGAGGACGGTCGTCGCTCCACTGCGGACCCATGACCTGACCCACGCGGCGGCCATGCACCCGGAGATGCAGCCGGGCGACGTGCTGGTCGGGGACCGGGCGTTCGGGTCGTTCGCCCACCTGGCGGTGTGCCAGACGCGGGGCCTGCACGCGGTTTTCCGGGCCCACCAGCGGCGGCGGCACACGAAGGCCCCCGACCGGCGGACTCGGTACGCGAAGCCGGCCCGGCGGCCGGCCTGGATGACGGCCGAGGAGTACGACGCCCTGCCCGGCGAGATCCAGGTCCGCGAGATCCGGGTGCGGGTGCGGACCCCGGGCCGGCGGGTGCGGACCCTGGTCCTGGTGACCACCCTGACCGACTGCCGTCGCTACCCCGCCCGGGCGATCGCCAGGGTCTACGAGCGGCGGTGGCAAGTGGAGACGAATCTGGCGCACCTGAAGACGACGATGGGGATGGACGTCCTGAAGAGCCGGACGGCCGACGGGGTGCGGAAGGAGATCCTGGTGTTCGCCCTGGCGTACAACCTGGTCCGGCGAGTGATGCGGGCGGCGGCCGACCGGCAAAAGGTGGCGGTGGAGCGGGTCAGCTTCGTGGACGCGCTGCGCTGGTTGCGGCAATCGAAGCCCGGAGAGGCATTGCCCGACCTGGTGGTCTACCCGGCCCGGCCGGGGCGGTTCGACCCGCGGGTCAAGAAGCGGCGGCCCAAGAGCTACCCACGGATGACACGGCCACGGGACGAATTGAAGCAACAGCTACGGGATCAACAGCGTGCGGCTTAACTACACACCGTTCGGGCGACGGGTGTAATGGTATACTTGGACTTGTCGAGACTCTTCGCCCATGCCTCGAGGATTTCGCGGCCCAGCGCGTTAGGCGTCT
>CAZTGY010000536.1:0-1684 GCA_964613445.1 uncultured Chromatiaceae bacterium
GCATCCCGTCCTGGCGGCGCGCATCGGGCAGGACGGTGACGAGGCCTCGCAGGTCATCGACGCCGATGTCACAGCCGGGCTGGCCCGGGTCGATGTCGATGGCGAAGAAGCCCTGACGTCAGTCGCGGGGGACGCGCTGCGCGCGCCCTTCGACCTGGCGACGGGGCCGCTGGTGCGCGCGGTGCTGTGCCGGGAATCTGCCGAAGCGCACGTCCTCATCGTCACGGCCCATCACATCGTGGCCGACGGCCTGTCCGTGCCCATCCTGCAGTCCGACCTGGCGCGCCTGTATGCCGGGGAGCAGCTGCCGCCCGCACCGTCCTATGCAGACCTCGCGCAGCAGCCTGCCTGGCAGCAGGGGCAAGTGGCGCCCGCCTCACTCGACTGGTGGTGCCGGCAGCTCGCGGATCCGCCGCCGCCGGCCCTGCAGGAGCTGGTCCGGCCGCCGCCCGCGACGCGCGTCTCGCACCGGGTGCCGTTCACGCTGGAGGCGGAACTGGCGGACGGACTGCGAACCCTCGCCCGTGCCGGCAATGCGACGCCCTACATGGCGATGCTCGCCGCGTTCCGCACGCTGCTCGCGCGGCTGACGGGCCAGCGCGACCTCTGCATCGGCACGCCGATGACCCTGCGGGACACGCCCGAGCTCCGCGACGTGGTGGGTTGCCTCGTGAACCCCGTGGTGCTGCGGTCCTCCGTGGACCTGGCCCGGTCCTTCCGCGAGCAGATCCAGGTCGAGCGCAGCGGTGCGCTGGACGCCTTCCAGCACCGGTCGGTGCCGTTCTCCCGCGTCGTGCAGGCGGTCGCCCCGGAGCGGCAGCTCGGCGTGCACCCGCTGTTCCAGGTCCTGTTCTCCTGGGAGCCGGCGCCGACGCCGGTCACCGCGGCCGATGGCGTCGGGTTCGACGTCGTTTCCCTGCCGGTGGCCCGGGCCTCCTACTTCGACCTGGAGTGCTCGCTGCGCGATGCCGGGGAGGGCGCGGCGCTGACGGGCCACTTCGCCTGGTCCACCATCGCCATCGAGGACTGGGTGGCGGAGCAGTTGCCTGCCCGCCTGCGCGCGCTGCTCGCCGATGTCCTGGCCCGGCCGGACGCGCCGCTGGAGCGCGTGGCGCTGCTCGCGTCCGCCGAGCGCCGGCAGATCGTCGCGGAGTGGAATGCGACCGGGGAGCCGCTGCCCCCGGCGCGCAGCCTGCACGAGTTCGTCCTCGGCCAGGCGGCGCGGACGCCGGATGCCGTGGCGATACGCTCCGGTTCACTGGCAGTGAGCTACGCCGAGCTGGCCGCCACGAGCGCGGCGCTCGCCGCGGAACTGGTGCGCCGGGGCGCGCAGGGCCGCCACGTGGGCATCGCCATCGGCCGGTCGCCCGACCTCGTGCTGGCGGTGCTCGCGGTGCTCCGCGCCGGCGGCACCGTGGTGCCGCTGGATCCCGGCTTCCCGCCCGCGCGCCTCGGGCTCATGGCCGGGGACGCGGACCTGGCGCTGCTGCTGGTCAACGGTGCGCCGGACGCGTCGCTGCGGTTGCCCGGCACGCCCGTCCTCGACCTGGAATCCTGGCCGCGGCCCGCCGCCGGTTCGCCACCGCCCGCGGTGCCGCTGCCGCCGGTGGCGGGCGGCGCGCCGGCCATGATGCTCTACACCTCCGGCTCGACGGGGCAGCCCAAGGGCGCGCGGACCACGCAC
>CAZTGY010000537.1:0-1676 GCA_964613445.1 uncultured Chromatiaceae bacterium
GCTCTACGAGATCGGCGCGGGCACGTCCGAGATCCGCCGCATGCTGATCGGCCGCGAGCTGTTCAACGCCACCGCCTGACTGGGGGAGCACACGATGGCCGGCTGCTACTTCGACGAACTGGACGTGGGCAGGATCATCAGCCACGACATCCACCGGACCGTGACCGAGACGGACAACGTGCTCGTCTCGACGCTCACCCACAACCCGGCCGCGCTGCACCTGGATGCGGAGTACTGCAGGTCCACGGAGTTCGGCCGGGTGCTGGTCAACAGCTGCTTCACCCTGAGCCTGATGGTCGGCGTGTCCGTCCACGACACCACGCACCGGACGGCGGTCGCCAACCTGGGGATGGACGAGGTGCGCTTCCCCAGGCCGGTCTTCGTCGGCGACACGCTGCGCATCGAGACCGAGGTGGTGGCGTTGCGGCCGAGCGCGTCCCGGCCCACCGCCGGCATCGTCACCTTCATCCACCGGGCCTTCAACCAGCGCGACGAGGAAGTGGCCAGCTGCAAGCGCCACGCGCTCCTGCTCAAACGGGGTACCGCATGAGCGGTCGGGCCCTGCCGCGCAGCTGGCTGTTCGTCCCCGCGGACAGCGAGCGCAAGCTGGCCCGGGCGCTGGCGTCCAGCGCCGATGCCGTGATCCTGGACCTGGAGGACGCGGTCGTGCCCCCGCGGAAGCTGCTCGCCCGGCAGATGGCGGCCGCGTTCCTCCGGGCAGGCGCGGGCGCTGCCGGCCCGGAACTGTGGGTGCGGGTGAACCCGCTGTCCTCGGGCCTGCTGCGCGATGACCTGGCCGCGGTGCTGCCCGCCGGGCCCGCCGGCATCGTGCTGCCCAAGCCCGATTCGATCGCCGACGTCCGGGAACTGGACCGGGAACTCGGCGCGCTCGAAGCCGGGTCTCCCGGCCGGCCGGCCACGCCCATCGTGGCGATCGCCACGGAGTCGGCGCTGGCCGTCGCGACGCTCTCCGGTTACGTGCGCCCGCCGGACCGGCTGCTGGCCCTGGCCTGGGGCGCCGAGGACCTGTCGGCCGACCTCGGCGCGCTGCTGAATCGCGAGGCGGACGGCGAGCCGCGCTTCACCTACCAGCTGGTCCGCAGCCTGTGCCAGATCGCGGCCGCGGCGTCGGGGAGGGCCGCCATAGAGACGCTGTGGCCGGATTTCCGGGACGAGGCTGGCCTGGCCCGGAGCGCGGCGCGGGCCGCCGAGGACGGCTTCAGCGGCATGCTCGCCATTCACCCCGTCCAGGTGCCGGTCATCAACGCGGCCTTCACCCCGACGGCGGCGCAGGTCGAGCGCGCGCGCCGGGTGCTGGCGGCGTTCGCCGGAAACCCGGACGCGGGCGCCGTGCAGCTGGACGGCCGGATGCTGGACCAGCCCCACCGGCGGCAGGCAGAGCGGCTGCTGGAGCGTGCGCGGTGAGCGTCCTCGAGTCCGCGCTGGACCTCAAGTCGGAGGAGTCCGGCCGCCAGCGCGCGGCCAACGAGGCGCTGGTCGCCGACCTGCGGGCCCGGTCAGCCACGGCGGCCCAGGGCGGCGGCGAGCAGGCCCGGGCCAGGCACGTGGCGCGGGGCAAGCTGCTGGTCCGGGACCGGATCCGCGAACTGCTCGAACCCGGCTCGCCGTTCCTCGAGATGACGCCGCCCGCGGCGACGGGCCTCTACAACGGCGAG
>CAZTGY010000538.1:0-1674 GCA_964613445.1 uncultured Chromatiaceae bacterium
GGAATTGCCGGACCTTCCCGGACGCCGGGACATTGGCAGGGGCTGCGTGGGTCTTCCCTCGCGTTACGCGGGAATTGGCGGGCAGTTGGAAATCGGCCATTGCTAATACGTCCGCGCCTTGGGCGCGACTGTCTCCACTTCGTCGGTGAGGGTCTGCAACTTCACGGGACGGTCATCCAGCCGCACGTCACCCCGCGCGTCGAACCAGGCAAGGGTGTGCTTCAGCCAGTGCTGGTCGTCCCGGTCGGGATAATCCTCCCGGGCGTGGGCACCGCGGCTCTCGTGACGGCGGGCCGCGCCGGTGATCGTCACCATGGCCTGCCCCAGCAGGTTATCCAGCTCGAGGGTTTCCATGAGGTCGGTATTCCAGATCAGGCTGCGGTCCGTGACCCGCACGTTGGCAAACGAGTCATGGCACTTGCGGAGGGCGTCTATGCCCTGCTGCAGCGACTCACCGGTGCGGAACACGGCCGCATGCGACTGCATTATCCGCTGCATCTCCAGACGGATCTCGGCCGTGCCGCGGCTGCCGTTGGCGTTGCGCAGACGCTCTAGGCGGGATACCGCCAGCTCGGCGCAGTCGTCGCGCAGGGCCTTCTGCCGGCGCCCGGCTGTCACCGTATCCGCACATCGCTGGGCGGCAGACCGGCCAAAGACGACGAGATCCAGCAGCGAGTTCGAGCCCAGGCGGTTGGCGCCGTGGACCGAAACGCACGCTGCTTCGCCGATGGCCATCAGGCCGGGCACGGGCGAGTCCGGGTTGCCATCCTTGAGCGTCAGGACCTCGCCGTGCACGTTCGTCGGGACGCCGCCCATGTTGTAGTGGACCGTGGGCAGCACGGGAATGGGCTCCCGCGTCACGTCGACGCCGGCGAAGATGCGCGCCGTTTCGGCAATCCCCGGCAGCCGCTCCTGGATCACCTCGGGGCCAAGATGCTCCAGGTGAAGGTGGATGTGGTCCTTCTCGGGACCCACGCCGCGGCCCTCGCGGATCTCGATGGTCATGGCACGGCTGACGACGTCCCGGGAGGCCAGGTCCTTGGCGTTGGGCGCATAGCGCTCCATGAACCGGTCACCCGAGGAATTCGTCAGGTACCCGCCCTCCCCGCGCGCCCCCTCGGTAATCAGGCAACCGGACCCGTAGATACCGGTCGGGTGGAACTGGACGAACTCCATGTCCTGGAGCGGGAGGCCGGCGCGCAGCGCCATGGCGCTGCCGTCGCCCGTGCAGGTGTGGGCCGACGTGCAGGAAAAGTAGGCCCGGCCGTAGCCGCCTGTCGCGAGGATCGTCCGCTGGGCCCGGAAGCGGTGCAGCTTGCCCGTGGCCATCTCGAGGGCGACCACGCCCCGGCACTCGCCATCCTCCATCATCAGGTCGATGGCGAAGAACTCGATGAAGAACGTGGCCTGGTGCTTCAGCGACTGCTGGTACAGCGTGTGCAGCATGGCATGGCCGGTGCGATCCGCCGCCGCGCAGGTACGCTGGGCGGTGCCCTTGCCGAAGTTGGTCGTCATGCCCCCAAAGGGCCGCTGGTAGATCCGGCCATCCTCGGTCCGGGAAAACGGCACGCCGTAGTGCTCGAGTTCGACGACCGCCGCCGGGGCCTCCTTGCACATGTACTCGATCGCGTCCTGGTCGCCGAGCCAGTCGGAGCCCTTGACCGTGTCGTACAT
>CAZTGY010000539.1:0-1672 GCA_964613445.1 uncultured Chromatiaceae bacterium
GAGGCGCCGCCACCACACGGCCTGCCGGCGGGCCTCCCAGTCCCTGTCCACTTGGATGCGGAGCTGAACGAGCTGGCCCAGATCCCAGGCGTCGATGCCGTCGAGCGACGCGGTCACCGTCCCGGGGCGGTTCAGGTGCAGCCAGCGAAGGTACCTTTCGAGCGCAGCCCGCAGGGGCTCCGAGCCGTCTTCGGGAACAGGTGGCTCGGCGACCCGAACAGGGCCGCGGTCCGTGTCGGCAAGGATGGAGAGCCGGCGTCCATCGGCGTCAAACGCACCCTCGAATTCGCCGTTCCGGACGTCGATCACCTCCATCCACCCGGCTGCCGCGTCGACGTTCTCGAACAGGTGAACGTCGTGCCCTTCGATCACGAAGATCGGCGGCCTCATCGGGGATTCCTCATGCGGCAAGCCTACGGAATGGACGCTGCCCGGTAAGTCGCGGGTGAGCCGGCCAGCGGATGATGGCCTGGTGGATGACCTTGGAGTCGGGCGGACGATCCTGGCGTTACGGGTGCGGAAGGGCTGGCGACAGCGTGACCTCGCCGAGAGGGCCGGCTGTTCGCAGTCGCTGATCGCACAGCTGGAGCTGGGGCGTATCGACGCCACCAGGTTGCAGACGGTCCGGCGCGTGCTGGAAGCCCTGGAGGTCCGGACTGAGATCCAGCTCCGTGGGCGTGTGGCCGACCTCGAACGGCTTGCGGATGCGGCGCATGCCGACCTCGTCGCCGGGGGCGTGACACGGCTCTCGCACCTGGATTGGCTCCCGTCGCTGGAGGTGACCTACTCCGAGTACGGCGAGCGCGGGTCGTACGACATCCTCGCCGTCATGCCCAGCCGTCGAGCGGTCCTGGTCGTCGAGGCGAAGACCGAGCTGGGATCGGCGGAGGCCATCGGGCGCAAGCTGGACGAGAAAGCACGACTGGCGTCCCGCGTCGTGCGGCGCCTCCACGGCTGGGAGCCCGCCGCGGTGGGCCGGGTGCTGCTCGTGCCGGAAGCCACCCGCATGCGACGAACGATCGAAGCGACGCCGGCGCTCCGGTTGCTCTTCCCGGACGACCCGCGGCGGCTCCGGGCGTGGCTCCGGGATCCGGTCGGGCCCCTCGCGGCGGGCTGGTTCCTGTCGGACAGCAGTGGCCGTGGTCGTAAGCGAGTGATCGTGCGCCGGGTGCGGGTCCCCACCGCCCCAGTGAGCACGGAGTCCCAGACGGAATCTCCGCCGGACTCGCATACCACCACGGGGGCTGCTGAGGGACGGGAACCGGGGAGCGACTGAGGGCCGGCAGCAGCCGTGGTGGCATTGGGGGCCACAGCGGGGCCGGCAGCAGCCGTGGCGGTATTGGGGGCCACAGCGGGGCCGGCAGCAGCCGTGGCGGTATCGGGGGCCACGACGAGGCCGACAGCAGCCGTGGCGGTATCGGGGGCCACGACGGGGCCGGCAGCAGCCGTGGCGGTATCGGGAGCCACAACCAGCCGCCGCGGCGACAGTGGGCCGGCCCCGGGCTCCGGCTGCAGCCCCGCCCGGGCTCCCGGCGGCCCCGCGGCACTACGCCGTCTCGCCGCGCTCCGCCAGCCAGGCCTGGTAGTTGGTCTCGTCGACGCCCTTGTCGATCTCCGTCTTGGTCAGCAGCAGCGGCGGCCGACCCTCGCGGATCGTCTCCTCCGTGATGAT
>CAZTGY010000540.1:0-1649 GCA_964613445.1 uncultured Chromatiaceae bacterium
GGCGTGGGCCAGGGCGAGTGGCGGGACACGGCCTACGTGGGTAACCGGGTGGACGTCCAGGTGGATATACGGCTGCGCCCAGTTCAGTCCAGTGATAAATCAGTGTCTATGAAGGGTGCGGTCCAGGATGTTCGGTAAAACCATAAAGATCAATGCTTTGGACGGCAACGTCCTGGCCGGGTACCTGGCGTCGCCCCCGGGCGCGCCGCAGGCCGGGGTGCTGGTGCTCCAGGAGATCTTCGGGGTCACCGCCCACATGCGGCAGGTCACCGACGAGTTTGCCGCCCAGGGGTACCTGGCCCTGGCGCCGGCCCTCTTCGACCGCCTGCAGCCCGGCACCGAACTGCCCTATGCCCGGATCGACGAAGGACGCGCCCTGATGCAGCAACTGGCCATCGACGACGTGGCCAGTGACCTGGCCGGGGCGTTGGCCGCGCTGCGCGCCCGACTGCCGGCGGGTGCCAAGGTCGGCGCCGTGGGCTACTGCTGGGGCGGGGCGATTGCCGACCTGGCGGCCTGCCGCACCGACGTGGACGCCGCGGTCTCCTACTACGGGCGCGCCAACGTGGGCTGGCTCGACGAGAAGCCCCGCTGCCCGATCCTCTATCACTTCGGCGCCAGGGACCCCCTGATTCCGCCCGAGGTCGTGGACCAGATCCGGAATGGCCGGCCCGGCGCCCCCGCCTTCGTCTACCCCGAGGCCGGTCACGGGTTCAGCTGCAACGAGCGGCCGGAGTTTCATCCGCCCAGCCACCAGCTGGCGCTGGAGCGCACCCTGGCCTTCCTGGGGAACCATCTCGGGCGTTAGCCCCTCCTAAACCTGCGACCAGCCAGCGGACCCATCAGGAGTCACCGAATGTCCGATAACGAGCGATCGAATCCGTCCAACGACGCCACGCGGACGGGTGAAGGACTCGACCGTCGCCAGCTGCTGACGGCGGCCGCGGGCATTGCGGCATCCCTCGGGATAGCGGTCTCGGCGCCCGCTACGGTGCAGGCGGCCAGCCGCGCCCGCCACTGGCCCGCCAGGGATGTGGGCCCGTTCGACAGCTTCCGTGACTACGTCAAGGCACTGGAGGACCGGGGCCTCGTCATGCGCGTGAAGCGGCTCGACCAGGACCAGTACGAGATGACGGCGCTCACCTACCGGCTGATGGATGAGTTCGGCTGGTACGGCGCGCCCGCCCTGCTGGTTGAAGAGATCAAGCAGGACGGCCGGTGGATGAAGGGACCGGTCATCACCAACCACCAGGGCCACTGGGATACGGAGGCGATCATCTGGGGGCGGGAGCCCATCCCCGGCAATGGCCCGGAAACCTACCGCCAGACCCTCAAATTCCTGCTGGCGGGCGCGGAGGCCCGTGAGGGCAAGACGCCGTCCATTCCGACCAATCCGGTCCCGGCGGATAAGGCGCCGATCAAGGAAGTGATCCTGCGGGGCGAGCAGTGCAACGTCCTCGACTTCGCCTTCATCAAGTCGAATCCGGCTGATTCGAACCGCTACGTGAATACCGCCTCGGTGTTCACGGAGGACAGGGAGCTCGGCATGAACTTCGGCACCTACCGGTGCGAGATCAAGGGCCCGCGGCTGATGGGCGTCAACCCGGAACCCGGCCAGCAGGGCTGGAAGATGTTCATGAAGAAGATCG
>CAZTGY010000541.1:0-1640 GCA_964613445.1 uncultured Chromatiaceae bacterium
GGAGTTGAGGTCGGCAACCAGGCCGGAGGGCGTGTACGTGACGTCATAAGGGGTGACGACGACGCCGGTGACCGGCGACGCGCCCCCGGATGCGTCGCGGAATTCGAGCACGTAGAACACGCCGGACTGCTTCAGGTCGGCGAGGCCCAGGGTCGTGCTGCTGTTGACGTTGATGCTTGAGAGGTCCAGTACCGCCACGACCGTGCCGGCGGCGAGAAAGGTGGACGGCACACCGGTCATCATCCGCTGGAAGCCCGGATTGGTGTTGTCGGGCCGACCGGGGATGGACGGGTTGGACGTGAATTCGACGCCGGCCGGCACGCCCGCGGTAATGCCGCTGAAGTTCCCGGCCAGCGTCACCTGCTGGCCGTTACTGAAGGCGCCCGTGCTGGAGTTGCCAGACGGCGGGCCCCAGGTGGCCCACTGGAGTTCGGCCCGGGAGGGCAACGGCACGAGGCTGGCCAAGACCAGCAGCCGGATGAGCCAACGCATGGTGGGGTCCCCCGCTTGTTGCCGATCCCGAATGTGCGGCGCAGCAGGCGCGTGGTCAAGCTTTTTCGACGGCAGGCGGATCGGCCGCCGCCGCGGGTGCCCGACCTGCGGCGGCATTGCCCGAATCTCGGGTCAAAGGGGCCCGGATGGCGCGGTCTCCGCCCCGTTTCAGCGAGGCTATCGGTTAGCATCGCGGCAGCAAATTTCCCCCGGAGTCCCGCAGTGCCGTATCGGAGTGCGCGCCTCGTCGTGCTGTTGCTCTGCCTGACCCTGCTGGGCGCGTGCGCGACGAGAGGTCTTTACCGCTCACCGGCGGGACCCCATGCCATCGGCCGCGCGGACGGCCTCGTGCTCGTCGATGCGGCGCAGGCCCGGACCATTCCTTTCCGGGTGGCCTATCCGCGGGCGCCCGGCCGGCATCCGGTCGTGGTGTTCTCCCACGGCGCCTTCTGCTACCCGCAGTTGTATGCCGCCATCACCGACCAGTGGGTGGCCCACGGGTATGTGGTGGTGCTGCCGGACCACCCGGACTCGCCCAACAACCAGCCGCCCCTGGGGCGGGACCAGATGGGCGACCTGACGGCGAAGCGGATTGCCGACCTGGACGCCATCTTCGGCGACCTGGAGCAGGTGGCCAGCCTGGCGGGCATCCCGGGCCAGCTCGACACGGACCGGCTCGCGGTCGCCGGCCACTCCTACGGCACCGTGATCGCCATGGCCAAGGCGGGGCTCTGGATGCGGACGCCGGAGGGCGGCCGCGAGCGGCATGCAGACCCGCGGATCCGGGGCGCCGTGCTCCTCTCCGGCGTCGGCCAGATGGACGAGATGATGGCCCCGGACGCCTTCGGCGGGCTGACCCTGCCCCTGATCGCGACCGGCGGCACCCTGGACGTGGGGAATACCGGCGGCCCCGTCATCCACCCGTGGGAATGGCGGATGTCGCCGTACACGCTCGCGCCACCCGGCAACAAGTACAGCGTGGTGCTGGAGAACGGTGATCACTACCTCGGAGGCGTGATCTGCAGGGCCGACCGCGGCGGCGACGACGATCCGGAGGGCGCCGCCATCGATGCCAGCCTGACCCTGGCCTTCCTCGATGCCTACGTCAAGCAGGATCCGCAGGCCATTCGCTTCCTTGCCACTGCCGA
>CAZTGY010000542.1:0-1624 GCA_964613445.1 uncultured Chromatiaceae bacterium
AATCGCGTGTTCAAATGTCAGTAGCGCGTTCGAGGGCATATTGAACTCTCAAACTACAATTCGACGACCACTATGGGCCGATCACACCGGTCGAAAGCGCCAGATAACCCGCCGGACCCATAGGCCATCCGCCCGATTCTTAACACGAGCACCCTGCTCCTCGCCGCCTAAACTGCCAGTCGCCCAGGGAGCAGGCAACCCCTGACTTACAGCCCCGGCCGAAACACCATCAGCCAGAAGATCCCCAGCACCCCCGCGAACGAACCAGACGCCAGCCAGGTCCAGCGCCGGAACATGACGGCAAACTCCTCGGGCAGCGCGACGGATGTACGGTGCGCCGCTGCCAGTTCGCGCAGCTTCAGCTCCGCCTTCACCAGGTAAACCCAGCACATGCCGGCGACGATGTAGAGCGTCGCCACGGCGTAGAACCAGCGGGACTGCAGCGGATGTCCGAGCTGCAGCATCAGCAGGTATCCCGTGGTGGGCTGGACGACGGCGACGGGCGCCGCGATGAACCACTCGGCGCGGACCGCGTTGCGGGTGGTGACGGCGATCGCGGCCGGGTTGCCGGAGCGGACGGACGTCAGCATGAACCAGAAGGCGCCGACCCCGACGCCGAACATCAGGGCGGAGCTGACGACGTGGAGGAGCCGGACCAGACTGGAAGCACCCATTTGGTGGCAGTAGATGTCAAAACCCGGCACTTACGCAAGATTTTGCGCGCTGCGGAAGGACGCTCCAGTGCTATTCTTCCCCCATGAATCAGCGGACCCGAACGCTCCTGGACGAAGCACTAAAGCTCCAACCCACGGACCGGGCCGAGCTAGCCGCGATGATTTTCGAAAGCCTCGACACGGACACCGAAGATGGCGTGGAGGCCGCCTGGCTCCGGGAAGTTGAGGAACGCATGGCACGACTCGACAGCGGCCAGGATAAGGCGATTCCCTGGAGCGAGGTCCGGGCGGAGCTCTACGCCGACCGGGATGCCTGACTACAGCCTTCGGCTGTCGCCGAAGGCGGCGCGTGAGATCCGGACAGCCAAAGCCTGGTATGCCAGGCAGAACCCTGCGGCGGCCCGGGCGTTTGCCGACGAACTCGACCATGCGCTGAATAGCCTGGTCGAAATTCTCGCAGTCCGTCCGCCGGTACGTTTTGCCCCGATTTCCTTTTAGTGTGCTCTATCGCGTCGGGAGCAACGACATCCTCATCGTGGCAATCGCCCATCAACGCCGCCGACCGGGATACTGGGAGCGCTAGGCAACGCGCATGGGCCAGAAATCACGCAAGAATTGGCAACGGCCGCCGGAGGATCTGGCGCGGCGGATCGGTGCGTTGACGGTCGCGCGTGAACGCGCTCCTACGACGTCGGGGCGCCGGTCGACGACGTGATCTGCACGTCCGTGATGTTGAACAGCGACTTCCAGTCCTTGGCGATCAGCAGGTCCATCAGCTCGGACGGCTTGCCGGCCTTCTTCCGGTCCATCTCGGCATCGAGGGTGATCAGCGCCTGGTCAACGCCGGGGCCGAAGAGGTAGCGCAGGTACTCGGTCGGCACCCGCGGCTCGTCGCTGATGCGGCCTTCCGCGTCGAAGGACGCCGGCAGCATCGGCGGCACGTAGTAGAC
>CAZTGY010000543.1:0-1621 GCA_964613445.1 uncultured Chromatiaceae bacterium
GGGGGGCGGGAAGCTACCCTGCGGCGTCTTTTTTTCAGGGCCGCGGACCTTCATCCATGCCAAACAGGCGGCCTTTGGTTGCTGGAAACTGGAAGCTGAACGGCAGTCGCGCCGCCGGCCGCGCGCTGGTAGCCGCCGTTGGCGATGGTCTCGCCGGCCTGGGCCTCGGGCAACCCGAACTGGCCCCGGCCGACGGTCCCGTCGAGGTCCTGGTCTGCCCACCCTTCGTCTACCTCGCCGAGCTGGCGGATCCCGCCGCCGGGCGCCACCTCAGGCTGGGCGCGCAGGATGTGGCGGTGGAGGATTCGGGCGCGTTCACGGGCGAGGTCTCGGCCGCCATGCTTCGCGACGTGGGGTGCCAATACGTGATCGTCGGTCATTCCGAACGTCGGGCGCTGTTCGGTGACAGCGACGAGCGGGTTGCCGGCAAGGTCATTGCAGCCCTCCGCGCGGGGCTGGCGCCCATCCTGTGCGTCGGGGAGACCCTGGGCGAGCGGGATGCCGGGCAGACGCTGGCCGTCGTGCGCCGGCAGCTGGCTGCGGTCTTCCTGGCGCTGGAATCGGCCGGCGTGGCCCCGGCGGCATGGCAGGCAATGGCCGTCGCCTACGAGCCCGTGTGGGCAATTGGCACGGGCCGGACCGCCACGCCCGAGCAGGCTCAGGAAGTGCACGCTGACATCCGGGCCACTGTCGCGAGACGCGATGCTACAATGTCGGGTGCCCTCCGGATCCTGTATGGAGGCAGCGTCAAGGCGTCCAACGCGAAGGATCTCTTCGCGATGCGAGATATCGATGGCGGGCTGATTGGCGGCGCATCGCTGCAGGCCGCCGAATTTGTGAGCATTTGCAAGGCGGCTGCAGACTGATGACTACGCTTCACACCATCGTGCTGGTTGTTCATGTGCTGATCGGGGCCATGATCGTGGCCCTCGTCCTGCTCCAGCGGGGCAAGGGGGCGGATGCGGGTGCCGCATTCGGCGCCGGCGCGTCCGGCACGGTGTTCGGCGCCAAGGGCTCGGCAAACTTTCTGTCCCGGTCCACGGCGGCGCTTGCCACTCTCTTCTTCTGCACCAGCCTGGGACTGGCGTACCTTGGCACGCAGCGCAAGGCACCGGAGAGCCTGCTGGATGCCGTCGCGCCGGCCGAGGTTGCCCCGGCAGCCCCGGTCGCCACGCCGACGGGCGAGCCGCCGGCCAGCCAGGCACCGGCAGACGTGGCGCCGGGGCCCGCGGCACCCGCGGGCGAACTGCCCGCGCTGCCCGCGATCCCGCCGGCCGCGCCCGTGTCACCGGCTGCTGGCGGCACAGGCCCCGCCAGCGGATCAGGCCAGCAGCAGTCAGACGGCCGGCCTGCCGGGTAACGGGCCGCGGAATGGATTTTTTGCCGACGTGGTGGAATTGGTAGACACACCGTCTTGAGGGGGCGGCGGCGCAAGCCGTGTGAGTTCGAGTCTCACCGTCGGCACCAGAGTTCGAGAGCATGGCGATTCAAGTGGCAGCGACGTCGGGACGTCGCCTGATAGTCCAGGGTTGAAGGAGCACCCGTGCTGACCAACTACGTGCCCGTCCTGGTCTATCTGTGCGTGGCCCTGGGCATCGGGCTGGTGCTGCTCGGAATCGGC
>CAZTGY010000544.1:0-630 GCA_964613445.1 uncultured Chromatiaceae bacterium
AATGGCGTCGAGGACTGCGCCGCCGGAGCGCAGGTGGTGCTGAAGCAGGACGGCCGCGAGGTCGGACGAGCCACCACGGATACCTTCGGTGAATGGAAGATCGACCGGCTCGAGCCGGGGAGCCGCGGGTACCTGGTGGAGGCCAGCGGTGCAGCGGGCCGTTTTTCGTTGAAGTTCGACCTGGGTGGCGAGAGCCGCTACCTGGGGGTCATGAAGCTCGGGGGTAGCTGAAGTTCGCGCTAGGTCAACTTGAGCGCGGCGAAAAGCAGCCCGAGGCCGAGCATCAGCATCGAGCCGAGGCGCACGGTCATCGTCGTGGACAGGAGTTCCATGTCCTTGCGGATCAGCGCGTTGTTCTCCCGCATCTCGGCCCTGATGGCGACCGTTTCCTCGCGGGTCGCCAGGCCGGCCAGGCGGTTCTCGAGGCCAGAAATCAGTGCGATGATTTCCTGCCGAAGCATTTGCAGATCGGACTTCGTTGCAATAGTCGTGCCCATGTCCCGCTCCATCGCGTCCACCAGAGCCCGGGCCTTGTCGTTCGGGACGTGGATGCTGATGAGGGCATCATACAGCGAATAGAGGTAGTCCACGGAGTGCCTCATGGTGTGAGCCGGCTGAAAGCGGTTGCTC
>CAZTGY010000544.1:640-1615 GCA_964613445.1 uncultured Chromatiaceae bacterium
AGGCTACTGGCTGCTGGGCATTCCGCGGTAGGCTGGTTTTCTACCGAAAGTCTGGAGATATTGCGTGATAGTGCTGACGGGAGTTACCGGCAAGACCGGCGGAGAGACGGCGAAGCAGCTCCTGCAGAAGGGCGCGAAGCTGCGCGCCATCGTCCGCAACGAGGCCAAGGCCGCGGGCCTGAAGGCGGCCGGCGTGGAGCTGGTGGTCGGTGACGTCGCCGATGCGGAGACGGTGAAGCGGGCGCTCGAGGGCGCCGAAAAGGCCTTCCTCACCCTGCCGAATGGCGAGCAGCAGCTCGACCAGGAAAAGCAGTTCACCGACCTGGCGAAGGCGGCCGGGGTGAAGCACCTGGTGAAGATATCGTCGATGGAGGCAGTGGCCCACGCGAAGACGCCAATTCCTAAGGCCCACTGGGCCGTGGAGGAGCACATCCGTGCGTCCGGTATCGGCTGGACCATGGTGAAGCCCAACTTCTTCATGCAGAACCTGCTCTCCAGCGCGGCTGGCATCAAGGCCAACCGGAGATTCTCGCTGCCCATGGGCAACGGCACCACGGGCATGGCCGACATCCGGGACATCGGCACGGTGTGCGCCGAAGTGCTGACCGGTAACGGACACGCCGGCAAGAGCTATGAGATCACCGGCCCCGAGGTACTCACCTTCCACGACGTGGCGGACCGGTTCAGCGCCGTGCTGGGCGGGAAGGTCGAGTACGTGCCCATGCCCACGGACCAGTTCCGTGAGCGGATGAAGAACGTGCTGGAGCCCTGGCACCTGAACGCCGTCTGCGAGCTGTTCCGGGAGATCGCCGAGATCGGGCTGGATCACACGACGGACACGTTCAGGAAGCTGATGGGTCGGGAGCCGCGGTCGGTCACGCAGTTCATCCAGGATCACGTCGCCCTGTTCCGGTAGAGGAGGTAGAGGCACCGGGTTTGGTATTTGGGCATTTCGTTAGCGGGTGCGGCAAACCG
>CAZTGY010000545.1:0-1613 GCA_964613445.1 uncultured Chromatiaceae bacterium
GGGAGCTGGTGGCCGATTCGGTAAACCTTGAGACCGCGCTGACCAATGCCTTTGCGAAGGCCCTGGCCCTCGAGGTCGATCGTGTCGCCCTGGTCGGTTCGGGCACGCCGCCCGAGCCCCAGGGGCTCATGACGGCATCGGGCGTCAACGAGGTGAGCATGGGGAACGACGGCGCGGCGCCCACCAACTTCGACAAGATGATGGATCTTCGTTTGGCGTTGGACAACGCCAATGCGGAGGCCCCCACCGCCTGGATCATGGCGCCGCGCACCTTCCGGAAGTTTGCCGGGTTCGTCGGCGCTGGCGACGGGCAGTGGCTCTCGCCGCCGCCGTATGTCAACGGGGATAGCTGGCAGGCAACGACCGCGGTGCCGATCAACCAGACGAAGGGCGCGAACAGCGATTGCAGCACGGTCTTCACCGGGTACTTCCCGGAGATGCTGATCGGTGTTCGCACCGAGCTGCAGATCGATGTGCTGAAGGAGGTATTCGCTGGCAAGTTCCAGTATGGCTTCCTCGCGTCATTGCGGACTGACGTGCAGCTCGCGCACGCGGCGAGCTTCGGTCGCCTGATCGGCGTCCGCCCGTAGCTAGTTCTCCTTAGGGGATTACTCGGTGAGTGCCCCGGCGCCTCAACACGCTGAAAACCCCGAGAGCCCGCGGCCCTGTCTTAGCGCAGTTCCCCAGGGCGCGGCGGGCAACTTCGTTTCGCAACGGGTCTACACCGAGGACGGCGCTAGCCTGCTGATCAGGGCGCCGGGATTCGTGCCGGCGAGGGCTCGGGCTGAGACGCCGCCGCCGGTGGATCCACCGTCACAGGAGGTCGACGATGCTACACATCACGGGCGCCGGCGCCATTCGCGGCGCGGTAAACATCCGGATTCAGTCCGTTGAGGATGAGATTGTTCCCCTGATCACGGTGCCCGTGTGGGTGGTCATCACCACGGGAGTGAAGGAGATCCTCGGGGCACTGCGGGCCGGCCCCCTCTGGGAGGCCGGCTGGAGCCCCGAAGGGCATCCCACCCTCGACTGGCTGACCCTCAGGGTTCGCTTCCCGGTGGTCAACTGCACGGTCACTCTCTGCTCGCCCAAGGGCGGCACCACGCCCGTCCAGCTGAAGCAGGTGACGCTGGTAAGGCCGGTGGTGAAGCTGCTCCGGGGGCGGAACCTGGACATGCAGGCCAAGCTCGAGCTCTCGGGCAGCTCGGCGACGGCGGCCAGGATCCTCGACCTGGCATTGTGTCCCGAGCTGCGTTTCGACATCCGGCAAGTGCAGGACTCTGGCCTGCTCGCCGTTGCCTGATGGCATTCGCCCCCGTCAGGCCGTGCACCCACCCGGGATGTGGATCCCTGGTGAAGTCGACGGACCCGGGGGCGCCACGATGCCCGGCCCACCCCTACGCGAGGCGCACCCAGGCCCAGCAGCAGCGGCCGAACAAGGTGACCCGCGGGTATGACAAGGCCTGGGAGCGGCTCAGGAACCAGTACATACGTCTGCACCCCATCTGCGAGATCCGCACGCGGTGCAACGGCCGGCCCGCCACCGACGTGGATCACAAGATCCCGATCAGCCAGGGCGGCGCCCGGCTCGACGAAGCCAACCTTCAGAGCGC
>CAZTGY010000546.1:0-1602 GCA_964613445.1 uncultured Chromatiaceae bacterium
ACTTCCCGGCAGGCGCGTCTCAGCGCCAGCGGGAAGTCCCGGTCGCGCCTGAAGGCGCTCCTACGGGGCCGGCGCGCCCCAGCCGGCGATGCGCCGGAAGATCGAGCTGATCCAGCGCCAGAGCTTCGGCAGCAGCCAGAGCGCCCCGAGTGTCGCGAACAACAGGAGCACCAGCAGGACCACCGGCGCCACGATGGCGAGCCAGACGATGCCCGGCGCCGCGAAGTCCTCGAAGAGCGATGCCACCCAGTTGGAAAACGGCTCAGGTGAGTGGTTGATGGCCACCCGGCTGCCCGCCTTGGTGAAGTGGCTGCCCGCCGTGATCGTGCCGCCGATGAGCCCGGCGGCGATCATCAGCGGGAGGCTGTCCTCGCCCAGCCCGCCGACCGAACCTGCCGCGAGGAGGGCTCCGGCCGGGATCCGGATGAAGGTGTGGACGGCGTCCCACAGGCTGTCGAACACGGGAACCTTGTCGGCCACGAATTCCGTGACCGCCAGCGTGCCGCTGGTCACCAGCACGATCGGGTGTGCAAGGACCTCCAGGTGCGCGGGAAGCACGACCCAGCCGAAGTGCCCCGCGATGCCGACGAGGAACAGGACCACGTACAGGCGCAGGCCGCTGGCCCAGGCCAGTCCTGCTGCCAGCGCGATGCTCTGGATGTCCACGCTCAAGGCTCCTTCAGCGCAGCCAGTTCACGAACCCGGTGATGACCAGCGCGTTGATGAAGTCGATGAAGAAGGCGCCCACCAGCGGCACGACGAGGAACGCGCGCGGCGCGGGGCCGAAACGGCCCGCCAGCGTGCGCATGTTGGCCACCGCATTCGCCGTCGTGCCCATGGCGAAGCCGATGAAGCCACCGGCCATGACGGCCGACTCGTAGTCCCTGCCCATCAGGCGCCACGAGACGAGGATCGCCAGGCCCACCAGCAACGCCAGCTGCGCCACGAGGATCACGAACAGCGGCAGCGCCTGGCCGGCGAGCTGCCAGATCTTCAGGTCCATCAGCGCCACGACCAGGAAGATGTTCAGGGCGATGCCGCCGATGAAGTCCATGGAGTCCTCGTCGATGCGGAGCCAGCCCGTGGCATCGTCGATGTTGCGCAGTGCGCACGCCACGACCATCGCGCCGATGTAGGCGGGCAGGGTGAAGCCCGTGGCCTGGATGTAGCGGCTGAGGATGCTGCCGGCGCCCATGGCCAGCGCCAGCACGGCGAGGTTGCGGATGATCGCCGTATCCTCCCGCTCCACGTGCACGACGATCTCCCGCGACTGCTCGCCGGGATCGATGCGGCCGCCCTGCGCAATCGCCTGCGGGGCTGACCGGAGCTTGTGGCGATGGACCAGCCAGGTGCCGACCGGCCCGCCGGCGAGCCCGCCGCACACGATCCCGAATACTGCGGACGTTATCGCCAGCACTTCCGCCCCGGGCAGGCCCGCCTTCGTGAATTCGGGCGCAAAGGCCAGCCCGGTGGCCGGCCCGCCCATCAGCGTCACCGAGCCGGCCATGACGCCCATCAGCGGGCTTTCGCCGAGTACCGCGGCGACGGCCATTCCCAGCACGTTCTGCGCGACGCAGACGACGCTGGCAAAGGTGAGGAAGA
>CAZTGY010000547.1:0-490 GCA_964613445.1 uncultured Chromatiaceae bacterium
AGCGCCGTCGAGCGCGCGAAGGAGTCGATCGCCTCGGGGGAGGCCTTCCAGATCGTGGTCAGCCAGCGCTTCGAGGTGCGGTGCGATGCTGACGCCCTCGACGTCTACCGGGTGCTGCGTGCCACCAACCCGAGTCCCTACATGTACCTCCTGCGGTACGAGGACTTCGACATCGTCGGCTCGAGTCCGGAGGCTCTCGTCAAGGTCGCGGACGGTCGAGTGCTCGCGCACCCGATCGCCGGCACCAGGTGGCGGGGCGAGACGCCCGAGGCGGACGCCGCGCTTGCCGCCGAGCTCCTCGAGGACGACAAGGAACGGGCGGAACACCTGATGCTGGTCGACCTTGCCCGCAACGACCTCGGCCGGGTCTGCCGACCTGGGACCGTCGAAGTGGTCGACTTCATGTCGATCGAGCGGTATTCGCACGTGATGCACATCGTGTCGACGGTCGTGGGTGAGCTCGATCGGCAGCGCTCGGCGTACGACGTGC
>CAZTGY010000547.1:500-848 GCA_964613445.1 uncultured Chromatiaceae bacterium
CGACCGGTCGTCCCGCAGTCGAGTCGCGGTGCTCGTGCTACTTGCGGTCGGCGCCGTCGCCGGCTTCGTGGCCAACCCGGCGCCTGCGACCCCACTCGCAGCGCTGGCACTGGCGGGCATCCCGATGGTGTTCGCCGCGCCACCCCGGGGAAGGCCCTTCGTGGGCGTCGTGCTGGCCGCGGTGGCGGTGCTGGTGGCGATGTCGTCCTGGGACGACCTGCTCGCAGCGCTGGCGGCCGCATCAGTGATCGTCGCGGGGGTGTTGTTGGCCTGGCATGGACGATCCTGGCCGGCCCTGGCACGTCGGTATGACCGGGATGGTGCACCGGCCGAGGTTGATCTGTGGCG
>CAZTGY010000547.1:858-1600 GCA_964613445.1 uncultured Chromatiaceae bacterium
CCTGACCCACCGGCCTGACGCACCCGCCCGGCCCCATCACCGTGATTCCACGGTTTCGGCCGTCCGAATCGGACATCTCGGGCGCGAATTGTGGCCAGAACCGTTGAATCAGCGGACGCCGAGTGGGCGCGGACGCACCGCGTGGGATGGCCGGTCGAATAACCTTCGTGGGTATGTCGAGCTCGGCTGTCGGGAGTGTGAGACATGAGCAACACCCCTCCGGAACCGCCGGACCCGTGGCAGCCACCGGAGGTGCCGCCGACCGGCCAGGAACCGGTCTCACCCCTCCCGCCTCCTCCGGCCGGCTACCCACCGGCGGGATACCAGGCACCCCCACCGGGATACGGCCAGCCACCCGGGTATCCGGCACCGGGCGGCTACCCGCCGGGGTACGGGCCGCGGAACAGCGGCACTGCCGTTGCGGTGCTGGTGCTGGGCATCTGCGGCCTGGTGTTCAGCTGCGCCTACGGCGTCGGGATCGTCCCGGCGATCGTGGCGCTGGCGCTTGCCCCGAAGGCCAAGCGTGAGATCGCCGGTTCCTCGGGGATGCTCACCGGAGAGGGGATGGTCAAGGCCGGCGTCATCTGCGGCTGGGTCACGGTCGGCTTGACAGCGCTCGGCATCGTCCTCGTCATCGCCCTGGTGCTCGGAACCGCGGCGAACGCCGCCCCGCTGGCCCTGTCCACGACACCGACGACACTGCTGGCATCGCTGGCATAGCCCCGATCGGCCCTGCCACAAT
>CAZTGY010000548.1:0-1594 GCA_964613445.1 uncultured Chromatiaceae bacterium
GTGCCTCTGAAGGAAGAAGGCATGACCACCGACACCACCATCCAGAAGAAGACCGCCTCCCCGATCATCCTCGGGTTTTCGGGGGGGCTCGACACGTCCTTCTGCGTGCCCTGGATGAAGGAGCACTACGGCCGGCCCATCGTGACCGTGACCATCAACACGGGCGGCATCGATGCCGAGGCCGCGAAGGACCTGGAGCGGCGCTCCGTCGCGCTGGGCGCCATCGAGCACGTGCTCGTGGAGGCCCGGTCCGTGTTCTTCGACCGCGTGCTCAAGTACCTCATCTTCGGCAACGTGCGCCGGGGCCACCTCTACCCCCTCTGCGTCGGCGCCGAGCGCGGCATCCAGGCCACGCTGCTCGCGGAGCTGGCCAAGGTGCGTGGCAGCCAGACCGTTGCCCACGGCTGCACGGCCGCCGGCAACGACCAGGTGCGCTTCGAGGTAGCCCTGCGCACGATCGCGCCCGGGCTGGAAGTGCTGGCGCCGGTCCGGGACCAGGGCTTCATCCGCACCGAACAGCAGAAGTACCTGGAGCAGCACGGCTTCCCCGTGCCCGTGAAAGGCTCCGCCTACTCCGTCAACCGGGGGCTCTGGGGCGTCACCGTGGGCGGACGGGAAACCCTCGACTCGAAGGAGTCCATCCCGGAGGACGCCTGGGTGCTCTCGCCCAACGCCTTCGACAAGCCGAAGCCCGCGGCACGGCACACCATCAGTTTCACCCGGGGCGTGCCCACCGCGCTCGACGGCAAGGCCATGGACCCGGTCACGCTGATCGAGGCGCTCGAGGCCGTGGCCGGCCCCTACGGCATTGGCCGGGGCATCCACGTGGGCGACACCGTGCTCGGCACCAAGGGCCGGGTGGCCTTCGAGGCGCCCGCCGCCGACATCCTGCTGACCGCGCACCGGGAGCTGGAGAAGCTCGTGCTCTCCGGGCCCCAGCAGCGCATCAAGGACCAGGTGGCCACCCAGTACGGCGATTTCGTCCACGAGGGCAGGCAGCTCGACCCGGTGTGCCGGGACATCGAGGCACTGCTGACGTCCGCCCAGCAGCGGGTCACCGGCGACGTGAAGGTCGTGCTCCGGCCCGGCAACCTGTTCATCGAGGGCGTCGTCTCGCCCCACTCGCTGCTGGCCGCCACCAAGGGCGTCTATGGCGAAAAGGCTGGTGAATGGACGCCCGCCGACGCCCTGGGCTACTCCCGCATCCTCTCACTGCCCGGGATCCTGCAGACGCGGGCCGCGGGAAAGCAGTAGGTACGTCATGAAGACCGTCATCGCCGACAAGATCGCCTCCATCGCGCAGAACCTGAACCTCAAGCGGGAGCTGCGGGTGAGCGCGGACATCCCCTGCGAGGAAGGCGTGCTGATCGCCGCCGAGGTGCTGAACAACAAGAGCACCTACAACCAGCTGGAGCTCACCAGCGGCCGCATGGCCGTGGTCAAGAAGGGCGACATCGTCGTCGGCGCCCTCGGGCACCGGAAGGCGCTGTTCGGCTACTCGGGCCACATCCCGTCGACGCTGGCGGTCGGCGACACCCTGCAGCTGCTGAACATGGGCGGCGTCATCGGCGTGTGCGATTCCATCAATGCCAGC
>CAZTGY010000549.1:0-1593 GCA_964613445.1 uncultured Chromatiaceae bacterium
GTAGTTCTTGTTGGCGATATAGAGGGTGTACATGAGAGCCTCTGCCGGAGATCCGGCGGATCAGCTTGTAGCAAGCGCAACGATCCGTCCATAGACTACGGGGTAGACCCACTCCTCGAGCCCTCCGCCATGAAGATCGCGCTGACCAGCCTGCTTGCCACGCTGTCCCTGACCGGCACTGCCATTGCGGCAGACGCCCCCGCTCCCGCCTGGGGCCCCCTGGACCTGCTCCAGCGCACGATTCCCGCGGGCGAGAAGCGCAGGTTCTCCTTTCAGGAGGCGCCGACCTTCGAGGGCTCCTTCCTGAACACGGCGATCTTCGCGGCACGGGGCGCGAAGCCCGGGCCCACGCTGTGCCTGACGGCGCTGGTGCACGGCGACGAGCGCAATGGCTTCGAGGTGGCGCGCAAGGCCTTCTCCGACACCGACGCGCGGCAGCTGTCCGGAACGCTCATCGCGCTGCCGGCGATCAACGTGAACGGCTTCCGCACGGGCAGCCGCTACATGCCGGACCGGCGCGACCTGAACCGGGCGTTCCCGGGCAATGCCAGGGGCAGCAACACCTCGCTGATCGCCGGCATCGTCTTCGACACCATCCGGCAGCACTGCAACGCACTGATCGACCTCCACACGGGCTCCTTCGAAAGGGCGAACCTCCCCCAGGTCCGGGTGGACCTGGCCAATCCCCGCGCGCTGGAACTCGCCACGCGCTTCGGCGCCGCAGTGGTGATGGGCGGCGCCGGACCCAATGGGAGCCTGCGCCGGGAGGTGATGGATGCCGGGATCCCCGCGCTCATCTACGAGGCGGGCCTGCCGCTGCGCTTCGAGCCCGAGGAGATCGCGCGCGGCGTGCAGGGCGTGCGGAACGTGATGATCCACCTCGGCATGGTCACGGGCCAGGCCAGCGAGCCGACGCCGGCGTCCCGCGTGTACTCGAGTTCGCGCTGGCTCCGCGCGCCGGTCGGCCAGGGCGGGGTCTTCTACGCCGACAGGCCGCTGGGTGCAATCGTCCGTGCGGGCGATGTCGTCGCCCACATCGAGGACCCGTTCACCGACGAGCGGCACGTGGTGGCAACGCAGGCGGCCGGCACCATCGTCGGCATGGCCGTGCCCCAGGTGGTCTTCTCGGGCTACGCGCTCATCCACGTGGCGAGGAACTAGGCATGCGCCGCACGCTCACGACCATCCACCTGGCCCTCGCGGCCTTCTTCTTTCCCGTGGCCCTGATGTTCGCGTTCACGGGCGGCCTGTACACCCTGGAGGTCAAGGGCGGCTTCGAGCAGACGGTGCGGCCGATCAGCCTCACGGAGGCGCTGGAGCCCGACCTGGCGAGCCTCGTGGCGCTGGCCGAGGGTGAGTTGCAGGCTGCCGGGATTCCGGTCCCGAGCGGCGGCGCCTCCGTCAAGAAGGCCGGGACGTCCTTCGAGCTGGAATGGACCGGCGTCGACCGGGACGTGGTGCTGCGCCCCACGGCCGACCCGCTGCAGGCCCAGCTGCTCATCAAGGACACGCGGCCCTGGCGGCATCTCGTCCAGCTGCACAAGGCCAAGGGCAGCGACTTCGCCAGGGCCATTTCGGTGGCCTGGGCCGTCG
>CAZTGY010000550.1:0-1591 GCA_964613445.1 uncultured Chromatiaceae bacterium
GCGGAGTCCAGACGAACGCCACTAGTCGCGAATCGAGCCACCCGACCGTTACGTATCGAGGCTCTCCATAGTCGAAGCGGTCATCGGCGCGGGTGAAGTGAACGCCAGCAAAGACCTCCTTCGCCCTGCGCATGTCGAGCCCCCGTTCCTGCAGCGTGCGCTGCCGTTTCCCGGGGTCGCAAGTAATGCGCATTTAATAACTGTAGCTACGCTTAATGACCGGGTCAACCGTGCTGAGCGGGTGCAGTGCTGGCTAACGATTGAGCTGAGCGCCGCGCGCGCTGCTGGCTGGGCGTGGCACTTTATTCTCCATGCGTGCGCTCCACCGAGTTGTTAGGTGCCGACATCTGCTCCTCGGTGTCATCGAGGGCACGATCCAATCCAGCCGCCACCTTCATTAACGACACGGCAACCTGGCGAATCAGGCTAGCTGCCACCTGTATGCGCTGCGGATCCAACTCCTGTCGCTCCGCTTCATACAGTAGTCCCTGGGCTTTCGTCAGTTCGGGTTGGACCGCGTACGGGCCAAGCCTACCGATTGTGGACAGGGCTGTTCTCACCGCCTCTTGCGGGTGTGGTCGACGCGGGAGCGTTTCGACCAAGCCATAGCGTCGGGGAGCTACCCTGCGCTTATCGGGAACCTTCTTGGCGCACATCCAGGGCACCTAACTATTAATTGGACGGCAAAATTGACGTGTTGAAACACGTCGAAGGTGCCATTTATGCGGCTGGATGCCCCTGCAAGTCTCTGATGTCATTCGAGCTCTCCGGGAGATAAACGGCCATTGCCGGCATTCTCGCGGGCGGGAGGGCCCGGGGTTGGGCAATTCTTGAGCGATTTGACGCTGACCTGCAAGAGTTGGTCGCGCCTAAAGGCGCTCCTACGCGGGGAGGGACTTCGGGAAGGACTTCGGGAAGGGCTTCAGGCGGGTCAGCATCAGCGCGGCGACGATGAGCAGGCCCGCGTGCAGGTACAGGATTTCCGTGTAGTCGCCGAAGCGCTCCACCGCCTGGGCGGTGAGCAGCGGCCCGATGCCCGCGCCGGCGGAGTAGGCGCTGTAGAACCAGGCGTAGGTCCGGCTGAAGTACTTGAGGCCGAAGTAGCGGCTGGCGAGGAAGGCGGTGACGTCCACCTCGGCGCCGGCGGCGAGGCCGGTCAGCATGCCGGCGATGAACGCACCCGTGCCGCTGGCACCCGAAGCCAGCAGCACGATCCCCACGATCGGGCCGACGAGGAACGCGATCGCCACCCGCGGCGCGAAGAACCGGTCCATCAGCACGCCCGCCACGAGCCGGCCGACGATCAGCGCGGCGGCGACCAGCGACTGGGCCTGGGCCGCGCGCATCGGCGCCACGTCCCGCAGCACCAGCATCGGCACCAGGTGCAGGATCAGGCTCTGCACCGCGAGGCCGATCAGCAGGAAGGCCGCGAGCATCAGCCAGAAGTGGCCCTGCCGCATCGTCTGCGCGAGCGTGAAGCCGGTCTGGACGACCGCGGCCGGTGCCGTGCCGGCGATGGCCTTCGGCGCTTCATCCCCATCCGCCCGCAACCCCATGGCCTCCGGCGACTCCCGGACGACGAGGCCGATGG
>CAZTGY010000551.1:0-1587 GCA_964613445.1 uncultured Chromatiaceae bacterium
TCTGTGGCACTTTCCGTAGGCTCGCGCCTCCCAGGCGTTACCTGGCACCCTGCCCGCCGGAGCCCGGACTTTCCTCCCGCGTGCAAGCACGCGAGCGATTGCCTGGCCGACTCGCAAGACAAGTATAGAGCCAACCGGAAACCTACCAGGGAGCCTCCGCCTGCCCCTGCGCTGCGGCGAGCCGGGTGACCAGCTGGACCTGGGAGCTGACGCCGAGCTTCGCGAAGATGTTCTTCATGTGGCTGCGGGCCGTGCTGCGGCTGATCTGCAGCTCGTCCGCGGCATTGGGCAGGGATCCCGTCCTTATCAGTGCCTGGCACAGGCGGGCCTCGGCGCCCGTCAGGCCATAGCCCCGCAGGCGCTGATGGGACAGGCCGCCAACGCTGTCGGGATCGGAGATCGCCACCATGAAGGCAGCCGTTGGCGGCAGGATGGCGCGCTGGACGCCATCGGTCACCGGGATCATCAGCAGCTCGTAGCTCCGGCGCGTGGACTTCTGCGGTATCCGGATGGGCCGCATCTGCGCGAACTCCGCGGCGCGGGCGATGCCGATGCCCCTGGACATCATGTGCTCGACTTCAGCGGCGACCTGCGCGTCGTCCATGCTGAGCATGCCGTTGCTGACGGACACGCCGTCGCCGGACCTTGCGATCCTCTCCCCCTCGGGATTGGCGAAGAGCACCCTGCCCCGGTCGTCGAGCACGAAGATCCCGTGGCGCGAAGCCTCGAAGCTGGCCAGGGTCAGTGACCCGGCCGGCATCGCATCGAGCTGGGGGCCACGGACCCGCCGCTGCACCTCGAGGGCCTGCCGGATGTGGGGCATGATCGCCGCGAGCGAGGCCATGGAAGCCTGGTCGAAGTCCGCCTGGTCCGCCCGCCGCCAGAAATAGAGCGCCGAGTGATGCCGCTCGTCATTCTCGAGGATTCCACCGCAGACGAACCGCAGGCCCAGGGGCGCGGAGAGGATGCCGAAGAACGGCGAGCGTTGCAGGGCGCGGAAGCCGATCTTCTCGGTCCCGAGGAAGGTGCTGCCGGCGCCCATGGTCAGGGTGCCCATGAAGAGCAGGTCCACTTCCACGCCGTAGTCCCGGTAGGCCTGGATGGCCTTTTCCTGGTCGAAGCCGACGAGGCTCGCAATGTCGGCGGCCTGGTTGATCTTGTCCGTGCTGATGAAGCCGCCGGCCTCGCTATCCAGGAGCAGGCTGCACTGCTCGTAGATCTTGTGCCAGATCTCGGAGGTGCCCTGCAGAGCGGAGGCGTACAGTTCCTGGACGACGGCGAGGAACAGCCGGGTGCGCTGTTCCTCGGCACTACCGCGGCGATCGGGCGACTTGCTCATGACGACTACCGGACTCCCGCTGCATGCGCTCGCGCGCTCACGGTCAAATACCGGGACCCCACGCTTTTAGTCTATACCATGATTCCGTCCGCCCCGCGGGCCAATCCGGGTGCCCGGCCACGATTTGCTTTGACGTAAGCGGGGCCCGGGCTGCAATTGGTAAGCAGTGCAATCGGCGGGCTCACCGGGTAGTGTGCGCGACATGCACGCCAATCCCCCAGCCTTTACCCGCCGCACCCCACCCACGG
>CAZTGY010000552.1:0-1584 GCA_964613445.1 uncultured Chromatiaceae bacterium
AAGGACATTCGCCTGGAACGGCTGCGGGACTTCGCAGACGTGTGGCTGGCGTTGGGGTTGTGGCGGCTGATGGGTCTGGACCGCCTGCTGAAGAACCTGATGCCAGTCGGCCGAGAGCAGGTGGGCTGGGACCTAGTGGCGGCGATCCTGACAGTCGCCCGGTTCTGCAGGCCCTCCAGCGAACTGCACATCGCGGATACGTGGTACCGGCAAACAGCCTTGGAAGACCTGCTGGGGGTTGGCATAGACCAGGTGACCGAGGACCGACTGTACGTCGGGCTGGACCAGTTGCTGCCGCACAAGGAGGCCATTGAGCGGCATCTGCGGGATCGGCTGGGGGAACTGTTCAACCTGGAGTACGACCTGTTGCTGTACGACGTGACCAGCACGTATTTCGAGGGCCAGTGCAACGGGAATCCTCTGGCCAAACATGGTCACTCGCGGGATCACCGGCCGGACTGCAAGCAGGTGTGCATCGGGCTGGTGGTGACGACCGACGGGATTCCGCTGGGCTTCGAGGTGTTCGAGGGGAACCGGCACGACTCCAAGACCATCGAGACAATCGTGCTGGCGATGGAGAAGAAGTATGGCCAGGCCGGGCGGGTGTGGGTGCTGGATCGGGGGATGGTCAGCGAGGTCAACCTGAAGTTCCTGCGGGACCGGGGCAATTCCTACGTGGTGGGGACGCCGCGGGCCATGCTCAAGCAGTTCGAGAAACATCTGACGTCGAAGAATTGGCAGGAGGTACAGGCTGGGGTGGAGATCAAGCAAGTGCCTGGACCGGATGGCACGGAGACGTTCATTCTGGTTCGCAGTCAGGAGCGCCGGGCCAAGGAGAAGGCGATTCACGAGCGCTTCGTGGAGCGGTACGAGGCGAAGCTGAAGAAACTGGCGGCGGCTGCCACCGACGGCCGGCTGAAGGACGTGGCCAAGGCCCACCAGCGTCTGGGCCGCCTGAAGCAGCGGTACTCGCGAGCCGGCGGGGCCTTCAACGTGCAGATCCGGGAGATGCGTGAGAGAAATAGAACGCGTCGTTTGTCGATCACGTACACGCGGGATGATCGCTGGGCCCAGTGGGCGGCCTTATCGGAGGGATGCTACCTGCTGCGGAGCAATCTGGCGGAATCGGATGCGGAGGACTTGTGGCAGACCTACCTGCAACTCGTGGATGCGGAATGGGCGTTCCGCATAGAAAAAGACGAACTCGAGATAAGGCCGGTCTGGCATCACAAGGAAGACCGGGTGAAGGCACACATCCTGGTGTGCTTCCTGGCGTACGTGTTGTGGAAGGCCCTGTCGCAGTGGATGCGCGGCGGCGGTCTGGGGGATGCCCCGCGGACGGTGGTGGAGGAGCTGGCCAAGATCAAGAGCGGTGACGTGGTGCTGCCGGCGAAACTGGCGGACGGGGGCGATCGGACCGTACGGCTACGCTGTGTGACCACACCGGACGCCGCCCAGAAGGTGCTGCTGAATCGACTGGGCCTGACGCTGCCGCAGAGGCTCCGCCGCATCGACGAGGGGGTGCCATGTAGTGTAGACTTTTGAGCAAAAACCCCCTTGGCGGGGGCGCCAGGGCTGTTGGCG
>CAZTGY010000553.1:0-1577 GCA_964613445.1 uncultured Chromatiaceae bacterium
CAGCGCGCGGATGACAGCGCCGGCGAACTCGATGGCGTAGCCGGCGCCCCCGGAGGCGCCGAAGCGCCCGATCAGGTGCAGGATGAGGTCCTTGGCGTAGACACGGTGCGGAAGACGGCCCTCAAACCGGATCCGCATCCGCCGTGGCCGGCGCACCGCGAGGGTCTTCGTGGCCAGGGCATGCTCGCCCTCGGTCGACCCGATGCCCCAGGCGAGCGCGCCAAGCCCGCCGAGCGTGCAGGTGTGGCTGTCGGGACAAACCAGCGTGACGCCGGGGAGGGCAATTCCCTGCTCGGGCGACACGACGTGGACTATCCCCTGGCGATCGTCGCCCAGGTCGAAGAGGTGGATGCCGGCGGCCCGGGCCGACGCGCGGGTGCTGGTTATGAATTCGCGGCCGCCGGGCATGCGGGTGTCGTCAGTGCGCCGGGGCGTGGTATCCACGATGTGATCCATCGTGCAGAACACCTGCTCCGGATGCCGCACCATCCGCCCTGCTGCTTCCAGGCCCTTGAGGGCCACGCTGCCCGTCCGCTCGTGGAGAAATATGCGGTCGATGAAGAGCAGGCTGGTGTCGTCGCCAAGTTCGGCGACGGTGTGCTCGTCCCAGAGCTTGTCAATGATCGTGTGGCCCATGGTGCCCTGTTCGTGTCCCGGTCCGGTGCTGTGCGGCGTCAGTGGGGAATTCTGCTGGATTCAGCGACGTGCAAGGCTGAAAATGCGGGCGCGATGATAGCAGTTCACGGACGGCGGGTATGAGGGCCCTCGGGGTGGCGTGGGGCGTCGCCGGCATCGCCGGCGTGCTCGTCTACGCCGCCATGAGCCTCGGCGGCTACGCCCTGCAGGCCCTGGCGGCCGGCCTGGGTCCCCTGGAGTGGCTGGTGCTGGCGGTCAATACGGCCTTCATGGCCTGGGCCGAGGGTTACCGGGGATTCCAGCAGCGCTTCTCGCCCCGGGTCGCGGCCCGCGCGCTCAATCTCTACGAGGAGCCGACGGCAACGCGCCTGCTGCTGGCGCCGCTCTTCTGCGTGGGCTACTTCGGCGCCACGCGGCGCCTCCAGCGAACCGTGTGGTTCGGCACGGGGCTCATCATCCTTGCCGTCCTGGCCTTCAACCGGCTGGACCAGCCCTGGCGGGGGATCCTGGATGCCGGCGTGATGGTGGGCCTGGTCTGGGGCACCCTGTCGCTGCTCTGGGCTTCCTGGGCCACGTTCCGCGACCGTCGCGCCCTGGTCGGTGCCGAGGTGCCCGCTTCGGCAGGGCTATAATTGCCGGATGCTGTCCCACGTCGACGAGTCCAATCAGCCCACGATGGTGGATGTCAGCGGCAAGGCCGTGACCCGGCGGACCGCACAGGCCGAGGCGCGGGTGCTCCTGCCGCCGGCGGTACGCGCCGCCTTCGCCGATGGCGAGATCCGCACCCCGAAGGGGCCCGTGTTCCAGACCGCGATCATCGCGGGCACCATGGCGGCCAAGCGCACCCACGAGCTGATCCCGTTCTGCCACCCCATCGGCCTCGACTCCTGCCGCATCGAGATTGCACTCGACGCCGCCGGCGACGTGCTCATCAACTGCAC
>CAZTGY010000554.1:0-1574 GCA_964613445.1 uncultured Chromatiaceae bacterium
GCGCAGCCGGATCTGGGCAGTGCCATCGTGTTCGTCGGGATCCTCTTTGCCATGCTGTTCTGGAGCGGGGTCAAACCGTCGCTCCTGCTCCTGCTGGCGTCGCCGATGATCAGCCTGCTCCTGGCGGTGGACACCGGCTGGTGGGGCGCGTGGATCCTGCTGCTGACCCTGCTGCTGCTGATCTGGCGGACGTACGTCACCGAGGGCGTGTTCATCTTGATCGTCAACTAGGCCATGGGCGTGCTGGCCATCGTGCTGTGGAACCGGCTCAAGCCGTACCAGCAGCAGCGGCTGGTGTCGTTCCTCAACCCGGAGGCGGACCCGGCCCATTCGGGATACCAGGCCATCCAGTCCAAGGTGGCGATCGGCTCCGGGGGGTGGCTGGGCAACGGCTGGCTGCATGGTCCGCAGAAGCGGCTGGCGTTCCTGCCCGAACAGCCGACGGACTTCATCTTCTCGGTGGTCGGCGAGGAGCTGGGGTTCGTGGGCGTCCTGGTGGCCCTGGCGCTGTTCTTTGCGCTGTTCCTGATCCTGCTCCGGGTAGCCCGCCGGGCCACGGATACGTTCAGCAGTCTGGTGGTGTTCGGGATTCTGGGCCTGCTCTTTACCCACGTTTTCGAGAACGTCGGCATGACGATCAACCTGATGCCGATTACCGGAATCCCGCTGCCGTTCTTCTCGTATGGTGGTTCATTCGTCCTTTCCTGCGGGATCGCCATGGGGCTGGTGCTGCGGGTAGCCTACGACTCACGATCAAGTGGTTATGTGGAGCAATAGCAACGTGTTAGCTGTCAAGGTCTGGCGCGAAGCGGGTCGGCAGGGCAGATTGGTGAGCGTTTCCCGCGACCAGTTTGCAGCAGGTTTCCTCCGCTCGAGCCGCCACTAGATGGCATGGTTTAAGAAGGAACGAAAACCGCGAGTATCCCAGCGGGCGCGCCTCGAGATTCCGAGAGACGCGTGGGAAAAATGCGAGTCCTGCGACCATACCGACATTCGGGAACGGTTCGAGCGCGAGCTCAACGTCTGTCCCAACTGCGGTCACCATCGGCGGTTCTCGGCCGAAGAGTACATCGAACTCCTGACTGACGCGGGGAGTTGGCGGGAACTGAACGGCAATCTCCGGCCGCTCGATCCGCTGTCGTTCGAGAACTACCCCGACCGGAGCAAGGCCTCGCAGGCCAAGACCGGCCAACTCGACGCGATCTACACCGGCTTGGCCCGGCTGGAGGGAATTCCGCTCCACCTGGGCGTCATGAACTTCGCCTTCATGGGCGGGTCGATGGGGTCGGTCGTGGGCGAGCGGATCGCGCGGCTGGCCAAGCGCTCGGCCGACAAAGGCGTTCCGCTGGTGCTGGTCTGTTCGTCGGGCGGAGCACGGATGCAGGAAGGGATCTACTCCCTGATGCAGATGGCCAAGACCTCCGCGGCCATTGCCGAGGTCAGACGCGAGGCCGTGCCGTTCCTGACCATCCTCACCAATCCGACCACCGGGGGCGTCTCCGCCAGCTACGCCATGCAGGGCGACATCATTCTCGCCGAGCCGGGCGCGGTGATCGGGTTTGCGGGGCAGCGGG
>CAZTGY010000555.1:0-1553 GCA_964613445.1 uncultured Chromatiaceae bacterium
CGCTCGCCGGCGTCGGCCTGGCCCTGTCGGCGGACGAGGCCAATCTGGCCGTGGCCCAGTTCTTCTACGTCTGGATCAGCGTGCTGAACCTGTTCATCGTGTCCGTGTTCTGGAGCTTCCTGCTGGAGCTCTTCGACGCGAACCAGACCCGCCGGCTCTTCGGCGTCATCGCCGCGGGCGGGACCACCGGCGCCCTCGTGGGCCCGCTGCTGACGGACGTGACGGTCCAGTGGATCGGCAATCCCGGCGTGCTGTACATGGGCGCCGGCGCCTTCGTCATTGCGATCCTCTGCCAGCGCAAGCTGCTGGGCGTGTGGTCGTCCATGCCGGTGGACCCCGCGGCGCCCCGTGCGCCGGACCGGCCCATGGGTGGCAATCCGTTCTCGGGATTCTCGCTGGTGCTGAAGTCCCCCTACCTGCTCGGCATTTCGCTGTTCGTGATCCTGCTCGCGTCGGTGAACACGTTCCTCTATTTCGAGCAGCTGCGCCTGGTCAGCGAGACGTTCACGGACAACGAGCAACGCACCCAGGTCTTCGCGCGGCTGGATTACATCGTGCAGGGCCTGACGGTGCTCCTGCAGCTGTTCATCACCGGGCGGGTGGCGTCCAGGCTCGGCGTCGTGGCGCTGCTGACGATCGTGCCGCTGGTCATGGTCGGCGGATTCCTCGGGCTGGCGGCCGTGAACACGTTCGCCGTGCTGGCGGTGGTCTTCGTGGCGCGCCGGGTCGGCGAGTACGCCTTCATCCGGCCGGGCCGCGAGATGCTCTTCAGCCTCGTGGACACCGAAACCAAGTACAAGGCCAAGAACCTGATCGACGTGCCCGTGTACCGGGGCGGCGACGCGCTTTCAGCCCAGGTAAAGACCGCCCTCGAGGCCGGCGGGATGTCCACCGTCGGCGTGGCGCTGCTCGGCGCGGGGCTGGCGTCGGCCTGGGCGCTGAACGGCTGGTGGCTCGGCCGGCGCCAGGCGACGGGCGGCGTCGCGGCCGGGAACCCGACGGGCCACTAGCCCGGCCACCCGCGCTGCCCACGGCGCCATGCCTTCGCGTCCTCCGGCGGGTCCGCCGGGCATCGTAGCCCGCCTGATAGGGGCGGAGCCGGACGAACTCGGCGCGGCCATCGCCGGTGCCGCCTATGGCTTCTGCATGATGGCGGCGTACTACATGCTCCGGCCCGTCCGTGACGCCATGGGCATCGCCGGCGGCGTCGAGAACCTGAAGTACCTCTTCCTGCTCTCCTTCTCGGCGACCCTGCTGGTCGTGCCCGTGTACGGGTGGGCCTGCACCCACGTCTCCCGCTCCCGGTTCGTGCCCTGGGTCTCGCTGGTGATGGTCGCCATGGTCGCCGCCTTCTACGCGGCATTCCGGGAAACGGGTGACGAGCCCCCGGCCTGGGTTGCCCAGGCCTTCTTCGTGTGGGTCGGCGTCTTCAACCTGTTCGTGCTGTCGGTCTACTGGAGCTTCATGGCGGACCTCCTGTCGCCGGCGCAGGCCCGGCGGCTGTTCGGCTTCCTGGCGGCCGGGGGAAGCGCGGGGGCCGTCGCGGGCCCGGC
>CAZTGY010000556.1:0-1553 GCA_964613445.1 uncultured Chromatiaceae bacterium
GTGGCCATGCTGACGTGGTCCTCCTGGTTCGCCGACGTGGGCAGGCTGTCCACGCTGTGCGGGTGGGCCAGCGCCTTGTTCTCCGATGCGAGGGCGGCGGCCGTGACCTGCGGCACCATGAACCCCGAGTTGAGCCCGCTGTGCTCCACCAGGAACGGCGGCAGCCCGCTCATGCGGGCATCGACCAGCAGGGCAATCCGGCGCTCCGACAGCGCGCCGATCTCCGCGATGGCCGTGGCCAGGTAGTCACAGGCGAGCGCCACGGGCTCGGCGTGGAAGTTGCCGCCCGACAGGATCACGCCGTCGTCGCTGAAGACCAGCGGGTTGTCCGTCACCGCCCGGGACTCGTCGAGGAGGACGTCGGCGACGTGGCGCATGGCCTGGAGGCAGGCGCCCATCACCTGCGGCTGGCAGCGCAGGCTGTAGGGATCCTGCACCCGGTCGCACTGGCTGTGGGACGCGCGGATCCCGCTCCCCGCCATCAGCCCGCGGAAGAGCGTCGCCACGTCAATCTGCCCCTGGTGGCCGCGCACGGTGCTCACCCGCGGGTCGAAGGGCGTGTCGCTGCCCCGCGCGGCGTCCACCGACAGCGCGCCGGCCAGGCAGGCGGCGGCGAATACGTTCTCGATCTGGAACAGCGCGCCCAGGGCGAGGGCCGTCGATACCTGGGTGCCGTTCAGGAGCGCGAGGCCCTCCTTCGGCTGAAGCGACTGCGGCGCCATGCCGGCCAGCCGGAGGGCCTCGGCCGCGTCGTGCTCCCGGCCGGCATGCCGGGCCCGGCCCACGCCCAGCAGCACGGCGGCGAGGTGCGCGAGCGGGGCCAGGTCACCCGACGCGCCCACCGAGCCCCGGGACGGCACGCAGGGATAGATCTCGTGGTTCAGCAGCTTCGCCAGCGCGAGGACGACGCCGGGCGTGACGCCCGAGTAGCCCTGGGCCAGGCTGAGGATCTTGAGCACGAGCACGAGGCGCACGACCCGGTCCTCGAGGAAGTCCCCGATGCCGGCGCAGTGGGACAGGATCAGGTTCTCCTGCAGCTCGGCGAGCTGGTTGTCCGGGATCCGGACGTTGGCCAGCATGCCGAAGCCGGTGTTGATGCCGTAGATCGGCTGGTGGGACTCGAGCAACCTGCCGACGACCTGCTGGCTGCGGCCGATGCGCGTGAGCGCCGCCTCGTCGAGCGCGACGCTGACCGGGCCCTGCCAGGCCTTCCTGAGCTGCCCCAGGCCAAGCTCGCCGGCCCGGCAGGAAATCACGGTGCCCTTTTCCGCCGTCATGACTGCGCTCCTCCGTGGCCGATCATCGGCAGGTTGAGGCCGCTCGAGCGCGCGTGTCCGATGGCTTCCTCGTAGCCCGCGTCTGCGTGCCGCATGACGCCGGTGGCCGGGTCGTTCCAGAGGACGCGCGCGATGCGCCGGGCGGCTGCGTCGGTGCCATCACAGACGATGACCACGCCGGCGTGCTGGGAAAAGCCCATGCCCACTCCCCCGCCGTGATGGAACGACACCCACGTCGCGCCGCTGGCCGTGTTGAGCAGGGCGTTCAGGATGGGC
>CAZTGY010000557.1:0-1553 GCA_964613445.1 uncultured Chromatiaceae bacterium
AAAAACCTTGCCACGCCGCGCGCCATCTGGCTGCTGGTGCCCGCGGTGTGCAGGCCCATCTTGGGCGAGGCCGCAAACGCAGGCTTCAGCTTGGACAACCCTTCGAGGCTTGTGTCCGCGCGCGGTCCTTCGTCGGTGTCGAACGTATATCCGCCGTTGCCGTTGGGAAGGTGTATCGGAACGATCTCCTCCTTATACCGGCCGGCTTGGATGGCATCGAGCGCCTTCCTGTGGCTGTTAACGGCGTATTCGTCGAGTTCCGTGCGCGAAAAGCCGAAATCGCGCGCGACGTTGTCACCGGCCACACCCATGGGGATGTAGACCTCGGGCATGTGCTCGGCCAGGTACGGGTTCGGCGACGGGCGGTTGCCGGTCATGGGAACCTGGCTCATGGATTCGACGCCACCCGCGACGGCCACGTCAAAAAGGCCGGCCTCAAGCTTGGAGGCGGCCACGGCCATCGCTTCGAGACCCGAGGAACAGAAACGGTTGATGGTCATCGCGCTGATGGTGTCCGGCAATCCCGCGCGCATCACGGCGATGCGGGCCACGTTCATACCTTGCGGCGATTCGGGAAACGCGCAGCCCATGACTACATCCTGAATGGCGTCTGGTGACAGCCCGGCGCGGCCTACTGCTTCCTTGATCACAACCGCGGCCATCTCATCGGGCCGGTAGTCGGCCAACGCGCCTTTTTTCGATTTGCCGACCGCGGTACGCGTCGCGGAAGCCACATATACGTCCTTCATGAGAGATCCTCCAGCCAGCGCCCGTGGGCGCGAGTGTGTCGTGGTTAGTGTGGACTAGTTCCGAAGCGGCTTACCGGTTGCCAGCATGGTTTGAATGCGCTGCTGCGACTTCTCCGTCCCGCACAGGCTGACGAAGACTTCCCGTTCGAGATCCAACACATCCTGCTCGGACATGATTTCGCCCTCGCGGCGATTTCCGCCCGTGAGGATGTACCCGATCTTGGTCGCGATAAGGGCGTCGTGTTCACTGGCGAATCCGCCTTGTGTCATGCCGAACACCGCCACGCGGATGGCCGCAAGCGCGTTTTCGCCCATGGCCACGAGGCGTGCCGGCCGCGGGGGCTGATCGTGGGCCCGGTGCTGATCGCCCTGGGCTGGGCGCTGCTGGGCTACGGCTACGCCAATGCGGTGCAGGCGTTCTTCCACCTGGGCGCGGTGCTGGTCGTCGTGGGGTGTCTGCTGAGCTTCCTGGGGACGGACATGCTCTACGCGTTCCTGCCGGCCTTCGTGGTGCTGGTGTTCATCGTGCCCCCGCCGGGGCTGGCGCGGCAGAAGATCGCGATGCCCTTGCAGACGGCCACGGCGCAGGTGACCGAAACGCTGCTGGAGATGCTGGCGGTGCAGGTGGAACGTTCGGGCAACCTGCTGGTGATCAACGGCGTGCGGATCACGATCGCCGAGGCCTGCAACGGCATGCGGATGGTTTTTGCGCTGTTCCTGGTGACGTTCGCCTTCGCCTACGGCACGCCGCTGCGGACGTACGTGAGGCTGCTGATCCTGCTGGCCAGCCCGTTCATCGCGATC
>CAZTGY010000558.1:0-1115 GCA_964613445.1 uncultured Chromatiaceae bacterium
TCCATCTCGCCGAAGCGCTGGCCGCCGAACTGGGCCTTGCCGCCGAGAGGCTGCTGGGTGACGAGGCTGTACGGGCCGGTCGACCGGGCGTGCATCTTGTCGTCGACCAGGTGGTTGAGCTTCAGCATGTACATGTAGCCCACGGTCGTGGGGCGATCGAAGCCCTCGCCCGTGCGCCCGTCGTAGAGCTGCGCCTGGCCCGTCACCGGCACGCCGGCCAGCGTCAGGAGCTGCTTGATCTCCTGTTCGCTGGCGCCATCGAACACCGGCGTCGCCATTGGCACCCCGTGCCGCAGGTTACCCGCCAGCTCCTCGAGCTCCTCGTCGGTCAGCTCGGCCAGCTTGACCTTCTGGCCGCCGGTCTTGTTGTAGATCTCGTCGAGGAACTTGCGCTTGTCGCCGGTCGACGCATTCGCATCGATCATCGCGCCGATCCGGAGGCCAAGGCCCTTCGCGGCCCAACCCAGGTGGGTCTCGAGAACCTGCCCGATGTTCATGCGGGAAGGCACGCCCAGCGGGTTCAGGACGATGTCGACCGGCGTGCCGTCGGCCAGGTACGGCATGTCTTCCACGGGGACGATCGTCGAGATGACGCCCTTGTTGCCGTGCCGGCCGGCCATCTTGTCGCCAGGCTGGATACGGCGCTTCACCGCCAGGTACACCTTGACCATCTTGAGGACGCCCGGGGCCAGGTCGTCACCCGCGGTGATCTTCTTCCTCTTCTCCTCGAAGCGGCGGTCGAACTCCTGCCGCTGCTGGCGCAGCCGTTCGGCAGCCTGCTCCAGCTGTGCATTGGCTTCGTCGTTGGTCAGCCGGATCTCGAACCAGTGCTCGCGGGCCAGCTCGGCCAGGTAGCTCTGCGTGACGCGACCACCCGACTTGAGGGAGCCAGGACCGCCTTCGGCCTGCTTACCGACGATCATCCGCTCCACGCGCTGGAAAATGTCCTTCTCCAGGATGCGGAGCTGGTCGTCGAAGTCCTTGCGGACGCTCTCGAGCTCCGCGGACTCGATGGCCAGTGCGCGGCTGTCCTTGTCGACGCCGTCCCGGGTGAAGACCCGGACGTCGATGACCGTGCCGTCCATGCCGGGCGGAACGCGCAGGCCCGTATCATT
>CAZTGY010000558.1:1125-1545 GCA_964613445.1 uncultured Chromatiaceae bacterium
CTCAATGCCCGGCGGGCAGTAAAGGGACGCGTCCTTCACATCGCCGGCCTTGTCGCCGAAGATGGCGCGGAGCAGCTTCTCTTCCGGCGTCAGCTGGGTCTCGCCCTTCGGCGTGACCTTGCCCACCAGGATGTCGCCAACCTTGACCTCGGCGCCGATGTAGGCGATGCCAGCCTCGTCGAGCTTGGCCAGTGCGGTCTCGCCAACGTTCGGGATGTCGGCCGTTATCTCCTCTGGCCCCAGCTTTGTGTCCCGGGCAACGCAGGTGAGCTCCTCGATGTGGATCGTCGTGAAGCGATCCTCTTCCACGAGGCGTTCGGAAATAAGTATGGAGTCCTCGAAGTTGTAGCCGTTCCATGGCATGAACGCGACCAACAGGTTCTGGCCCAGTGCCAGTTCGCCCAGGCTGGTGGACGCGCC
>CAZTGY010000559.1:0-1545 GCA_964613445.1 uncultured Chromatiaceae bacterium
TCATCCGACAGCGACGATACGAAGGGAATGATCATGACGCCCATCACCAGGCCGGCCCCGAGGGCGCTTTCCGAGGCCACATCCAGGCCCAGGCCCGCCCCGACCTGCCGAATGACCGGTGCCACCGTCAGCGCGGCGAAGTAGCCGTAGACGACCGTCGGTATGCCGGCCAGGACCTCCAGCACGGGCTTGACCACCCGGCGCAGCGCAGGCCTGGCGTACTCGGTCAGGTAGATGGCGATCATGAGCCCGATGGGAACGGCGACGAACAGGGCGATGCCGGAAATCAGCAGGGTGCCGGCAAAGAGGGGCACCGCGCCGAACGCGCCCGAGGAGCCCACCTGGTCCGCCCTGATCGCCGTCTGGGGGCTCCACGTGAGGCCCAGCAGGAAATCCGTGAACGGCACCTGCTGGAAGAACCGGATGGCCTCGAACGTCACCGACAGAAGGATTCCCAGGGTCGTCAGTATCGCGACCATGGATGCCGCAATCAGCCCCACCTTGATCGCCGTCTCCACGTGATTGCGGGCGCGAAACTGGGGGCGAAGGCGTGTCCAGGCCACGGCGAACCCGACGAATGACACCGCGATGATCAGCCCGGACAGGATCTTCTGCGATGCCGTCCGAAGCTCGGCATACAGCTCCGCCGCCACCGCAAACTCGGCCCTGCGGCTCTCGTCCACCATCTGCCCCGCGGCCAGGTTGCGGATGTCGTTGAGCGTCAGGCTGAGCTGTGCCTCCGGCTGGTTCCGGAGCGCATCGGGCAGCGAAGCCACCACCCGGCTGGTGATGAGCGTGTCGCTCAGGGCCGCCCAGGCCAGGAGCAGCACGAGCCCCGGCAGCAGGCACCACAATGATGCGTAGTAGCCGTAGTACTTCGGCAGGGAGTGCAGGCGCATCGCCGGCCCTGCGCCACCCACCGCCACGGCACGACGCCGGCCCAGGAAGAATGCCGCGAACGTCATCGCCGTCAGGATCAGGAACCGTGTGGTCAGCCGCATCGACTGCAAATCACCATGGTTCTCCGGGCGAAAAAGCGGTGGCCTGCACTAGCAGGCCACCGCCCCATTCACTCACTCCCGTCCGGCGCCAGGCCGGAGCGGTCACTTGGCTGGTGGCATGCTCTCCATGGCAGACACCCGCTTGATGACTGCCTGGTACTCGGCCGCTGGCAGCGGCACCAGGCCCCGGTCGGCCAGGTAGCCCTCCTCGCCCATGGCCTTCTTGCTCGTGAACTCCGTGACGAATTCCCTGATTCCCGGGATGGCGCCGACGTGGGCCTTCTTCACGTAGAAGTACAGCGGGCGGGAGATGGGGTACTTCCCGCTCGCGATGTTCTCGAAGGTCGGTGCCTGGCCGTCGATCACGGAGCCCTTGACGGAGTCCATGTTCTGCTCGAGGAAGCTGAAGCCGAAGATGCCGACGGCATCCTTGTTGGCCTTCAGCTTCTGGACGATCAGGTTGTCGTTCTCCCCGGCCTCGACGAAGCGGCCGTCCTCGCGGATCGTGTAGCAGATCTGCTTGAACCTATTCTCGTCCTTGTCC
>CAZTGY010000560.1:0-1540 GCA_964613445.1 uncultured Chromatiaceae bacterium
AGACGCCGGCCAGGACGACGAAGAGGCGGGCAGGCCGGTGGGTGATGACGTTCATAAGCCTACAAAGTATAGGTCCAATGCGGCCCGGCGCCTTCTTGGGCGCCGCCACCAGCCTGTTTGGTGTATGTTCTCCAGAAGCGCGTCACCAGCCATCCAGCTCCTTGAGGGAAGCAACATGATCCCGACACTCCGTTCCGGCCTGCTCATCGCAATCGTTGCCATCACAGCGGCCTGCAGTGCCGGCCAGCACCGGGATGAGGTGCGAGACGATGGGGGCGACAGGCTCACCGTCGGCACCGTCCAGAAGGAAATCAAGATGGGCATGTCGGGTGCCCAGGTGGCGGAGATACTCGGCTCGCCCAACATCGTCACTACCGACGAGAACCGGATGGAAACCTGGATCTACGACAAGATTTCCACCGAGGTGGCCTACTCCCGGAGCAGCGGCACGATCGTGGGCCTCCTGTTCGGCAGCTCGGGGGGCGGCCTGGGCGCTGGCAGCAAGAGCGCCGGCGCCTCGGCATCTTCCCAGAAGACGCTGACGGTGGTCATCAAGTTCGACGCCAATAATCAGGTCCGGGACTTCTCGTATCGCCAGTCCAGCTTCTGATGTTTCCCAGACCATCGCCCCGCGCCCGCCGGGCACGCCGACGGGGCACCACTGATGTCAGGATCGGGATCCTGGCTGCTGTCCTGGCCGGCCTGTCGGGCTGTGCTACTACGCCCAAGATCCCAGAAAGCGCGCTACGCCTGCCGGAGACCACTGTCGAGATCCGGAATTTCCAGAGCCGCTCCTTCGAGGTCCCCTCCGAGGCTACGATCCTGGCAGCTTCCGTGGCCGTCCTGCAGGACATGGAATACAACCTGGACAGGATCGAGAAACCGCTGGGCGTACTGAGCGCCTCCAAGGTCTCCGATGCCGACTCGACTTCCGAGAAGACCCAGTTGTTCCTGCTGGACCTGCTGTGTGCGGCAGGGGGCACCTCGTGCAACGCCATGGCAAATGCCAGTGACAAGCAGAAGATTGCGGTGACCCTCGTGGTCCTCCCAAGCCTGGCGAAGCAGGGCAGCTTCATCGCGCGCATCACTATCCAGCGGGTGGTCTTCAACAAGCAGGAGAAGATCACCCTGTCGGAACCGGTGGTCGACGCAGAGACCTACCAGAAAATCTTCGACAAACTCTCCCAGTCCATCTTCCTGCAGGTCAATCAACAATGAGAATAGTGTGCGCGAGCTTGCTCGCCCTGCTCTTGAGTGGGTGCGTCACACCGGCCCCTCCCGATGTGACCGGCTCGGGCACCGCGAGCCAGCTCGAGACCCGCGTAACCCAGACGCGCGTGTACGACACCCTCGATAAGCCCATGACCATGCGCTCGGTCATCGCCACACTCCAGGACCTGGGCTTCGTCATCGACAATGCAGACGTGGAACTCGGAACCATCACGGCAACCCGGCTGGACAAGTACACAATGCGCATGACCGTGACCGTGCAGGACAAGGGGTCGAAGCAGATATCGGTCCGGGCCAATGCCCGGATCGG
>CAZTGY010000561.1:0-1537 GCA_964613445.1 uncultured Chromatiaceae bacterium
CCCAGGCCGGGGAGGACCTGGCTGCCGTGGTGGCGGCTGACGGGCTCAAGCTTACCGAGGTCGGGCCCCTGACGCGCCGGTCACCGGCCGTCCCGCCGGATCTCCTGTCGGCAGTCTTCCGTGCGCCGAAGCCTGAGGGCAAGCCGATCGTAAAGGGCGCGAGCCTGGCCAGCGGTGCCTTCGCGGTGTTCCAGATCCGGTCGGTCGTGCCGGGCGAGCCTGAACTCATTCCGCAGCAGCAGCGTGACGAGCGCAAGTCGGCTTTGGCCCAGCGGGCCGCCGCGAGCGAAACAGAGGCGCTGGCCGTCCACCTGCGGGAGACCGCCAAAGTGGTCGTGGCGCCCGACCTCTTCAAGGCCGAGGACGACGAGGCGCCCTAGGGCCTGAAACGCCGCCGGCTCCGTCCCTACAGGCTCATGCCGACCTGGCTGTAGCCGCCGTCCACATAGAGGATTTCCCCGGTAATGCCGGCGGCAAGGTCCGAGCATAGAAATGCGGCGGCGTTGCCCACGTCTTCAATGGTCACGTTCCGACGGATCGGCGTCGCATTCGCCACTTGCTGGAGCATGGACCTGAAGCCCCCGATGCCGGCTGCCGCCAGGGTCTTGATGGGTCCGGCGGAGATCCCGTTCACCCGCACTCCTGAGGCGCCCAGTTCGGCCGCCATGAAGCGCACGTTGGCTTCCAGGCTGGCCTTGGCCGGCCCCATGACGTTGTAGTTGGGAATTGCCCGCACGGCACCGAGGTAAGTGAGCGTCAGGAGCGCTGACGCCGGGGAGAGCAGGTGCCGGCCGTGCTTTGCCAGTGCGGCGAAGCTGTAGCTGCTGATGTCGTGGGCGATCCGGAATCCCTCCCTGGTGACCGACTCCAGGTAGCTCCCGGCCAACTGGTCGCGGGGCGCGAACGCCACGGAGTGCACGATTGCATCCACGCTGGTCCAGCTGGTCGTGAGCGCGTCATACATGCGCCTGATTTCATCGTCGCTCGAAACGTCCAGCGGCAGGCAGATGGAGGATCCCGTCTCCGCTGCCATTTCGCGCACCCGCTCGCCTATCCGCTCCGTCTGGTAGGTGAAGGCCAGGCTGGCGCCCTCCCGGGCCATTGCCTGTGCGATGCCCCAGGCAATGGACCGTTCACTGGCGACCCCGGTGATCAGCACGCGCTTTCCGGCCAGAAATCCCATGCGAGTCTCACTTCCGCCAAGTTCGGAGGCCTGCATTGTAAAGCCAGCGCCGCGCCTGGGCTAATATAGGGCCATGCGTTCGCACTGGCTCGAGACAGGCACCGGCACGGCGTTGCTCCGCGAGGAGTCCCGGCAGGTCGCCGGCGCCTTCGAGAATATCTTTGGCGACCAGTTCCTGCAGATTGGTGCCTGGGGCGACCCGACGCTGTTCCGGCGCTATGCCCGCACGCGGCGTTATGCCGTCGTGGCAGCAAAGCGGGGTCCTGGCGTGGATTTCGTGAGCGCCCCGGAAGACCTCGCCGTGGCGACGGATTCGATCGATGCCGTGTTCCTGCCGCACATCCTCGAATCGAC
>CAZTGY010000562.1:0-1536 GCA_964613445.1 uncultured Chromatiaceae bacterium
GAAGGCGGACTATCTGGCGACACAGTTCGGAACCTATTGAGCCGCCGGCGCCCGTGACCATTACCGACTTGCCGCGAATACAGCCAGCAAGCAACTTTGAATTGGGTGGAACCGCATCACGCCCAAGCAGATCCACCACATCCACGTCACGAACGTCCTCGACCCGTGCCCGGCCGGCCAGCAAGTCGGCAATATCCGGCACCGTCTGCACCGCAACAGGCAACGACTCGAGTGTGGCGATAATCTCCTGTCGCTTCCTCCTTGAGACCGAAGGCATGGCCAAGAGAACCCTGCGAATCCCATGGCTGGTGACCAGCGCCACCAACTGGTTCGGCGGCCAGACTTGCAGGCCGGCGACTTCCCGCCCCTGCAATGAGTGACTGTCGTCGATGAAGAAGACGGGAACGTAGCCCCTGCCATTGGCGATGGCAGTGACCAAACGGCGACCCGCCAGCCCTGCTCCGTATATCGCCACTCGTTCGCCCGGGGATCGCCGGCCCGATACGAGGCTCCGCATGATCAGGCGGCCAGCGGCGAGTCCCACGATGGAGAATGCCCAAAAGACTGCGCCAGTCCCGATGCTGAGGTTGAGATCGTCGCCTCCCCACCAGCAGCAGACGGCTACCAGGACCGCTATGACTGAAACCGCCTTGACCACGGCAAACAGCATCTCCTCGCCGATGAAGCGGATCATGGCCCGGTAAAGGCCCTGAGATGCGAGAACCGGGACAGCCGCCATCACCACCACCGGAAAGATGAAGGCCCGGCCAGCGAGGACTCCCCATTCGCCCTGGCTGGCAAGACCCAGCGCGAGGACCAGAACGAGCGACAGCAGCAAGGCGTCGCAGGCAGCGACGATTGTTCTCTTGGCAAACGACGGCAGGAGAATTAGCCGGCTTTGCAGTCTGGTGAAACCCACTCGACACTGCCCCCGAAACACCGGAAATGACCTGCCGTCATGCGTACCGGCAAACCGTGCAGTGCATCTTGGCCCCACCCAAGGTGCTTCGGCGGGCAGTATAGCGACCATCAGGGAGTTTGGGGATAGGGTTGCGGCCTGCAGGCCTCAGGCCAATACCGCCTGCACCGCCTCAATTACACGATCTTGGATGTCCTCGCTCATGTCCGGATAGAGCGGCAGACTGATACATCGCGAGGAGAGCAGTTCGGCTACAGGCAACTGGTACTTGTCCCGCAGTTCCGCGTATACCGGCTGCCAATGCAGCGGCTGAGGGTAGTGTACGGAGGTTGGAACCCCGCGGCTCTTCAGATCCCGGGCGAACTGGTCACGATCGTCGACAAGCACGGTGTACTGGGCCCAGACAGAGCTTCGATCGGAACGCACGACTGGCACCTGGATCCGGTCGCCGAGCGGCCGAAACGCCCGCGAATAGCGCTCGGCAATCGCCTGGCGCCGATCAATCTCCCAGTCATAGCGCTTCAGCTTTTCGATCAGGATCGCGCACTGGAGCGTATCCAGGCGTCCGTTGATGCCGATAGCAACGTGCCGATAGCGACTCTCCTGACCGTGAACCC
>CAZTGY010000563.1:0-1507 GCA_964613445.1 uncultured Chromatiaceae bacterium
CGCCACGATCGAGTGGGAGTAGGCTGCCTGCAGGAGCGCCGACCGGCGCGAATCCCCACCAAACTGGCGGCCGGAGAATGGGTTATCGTCGTTCCCTGATCCCGGATTGGAGGCGCCCCATGCTGGCTGCCGCACTCTGCGTCCTTGCCCTGATCGCCGGCGCGTCAGGTAACGCCCGGGCGGCAGGGGCCACCGATCTCTCGGGGGAATGGTACTTCGACGTCAATTCGCAGAACGGCCCCGGCCGGCGCGACGTGCTGTTCAGGCAGGAGGGCCAGCGGGTGATCGGCTTCATCGAGAGCGACTCCGCGAGCGGCCGCTTCGTGGGCAGCGTCGCCGGGGCGAACGTGGAGTTCACGGCGGTCCTGGAGTTCGGCGGCCAGCCCATGGCCGCCGTCTACCGGGCGACGGTGGACGGCGACCATATGACCGGGACGATCGATTTCGGCCTCTACGGCCGCGGCACCTTCACCGGCACGCGCGGCCGCCGGCCGGAAGCGCCCCAGGCAGCGGGAGCCGGCGCGATCGAGGGGTCGGCGCTGAAGGCCGGAATTGTGGCCGCCGCCACCGGCGACCTGTTTGGCATCCTGCGTGGCGGGGTGCTCCTGCCGGAAATGCTGCCGGTGCCCGCCGGCAGTTTCCGCATGGGCTACGCCGGCCCGGAGGTGCAGCCGGGATTCGGGGATGACTACGCCCGGGTGCACGACGTGGAGCTGTCGGCATTCCGCATCAGCCGGTTCCTCGTCACCAATGCCCAGTACGCGGCGTTCGTCGCGGCCACGAAGCGCCAGCCGCCGTTGTCACCGAAGGGTTGGGGCGACTACGGTTCCCGCTTTCCCAATCACCCTGTCGTCAACGTGGATTTCGCGGACTCGACCGCCTATGCGCAGTGGCTGACGGCCGAGACCGGCACCGCGTACCGCCTGCCCACCGAGGCGGAGTGGGAGTACGCGGCCCGCGGTGGCATCGAGGGGCGGCCCTACGTCGGCGGGGACCGGTGGCAGCTCGATGCGGCGAACACCGCCACCTGGCGCATCGGCAAGCTCGTAGATCGGGACGGCTGGAAGGCCTGGTGGGACAGGGAAGGCAATCGCCTGTCCAGGTCGCAACCGATGACGACGCGGGTGGGCACCTTTCCACCCAACGCCTTCGGTCTTTACGACATGGTTGGCAACGTCTGGCAATGGACCCGGGACTGGTACCAGGCCGACTACTACCGGGTCTCGCCCCTGATGGACCCGCCCGGTCCCGCGACCGGTGACGAGAAGGTGCTGCGGGGCTGCTCCTGGTACAACCAGCCGGACGTCTGCCTGGCTGCGACGAGGGACCGTTACGCTCCGGACCGGCGACTCTATTACAACGGCTTTCGTGTCGTCGCCCGCTAGAGGTTATGTCTGGTCGCCTGGCCGAAAAACGTTCCGGTGGATAATTCGCGCCGAAGCGCGCACTGTCAGCGGCAGTTGCCCGCCAGAGGCAGCAACCAAGAATCAACTTCACGCCGTTCCCG
>CAZTGY010000564.1:0-1503 GCA_964613445.1 uncultured Chromatiaceae bacterium
AAGTGGCGCTGCGCCAGGACGAGGACGTGCTAGACACCTGGTTCTCGTCGGCGCTCTGGCCCTTCTCCACGCTGGGCTGGCCGGACCAGACGGACGCCCTGAAGACCTTCTACCCCTCCAGCGTCCTCGTCACCGGCTTCGACATCATCTTCTTCTGGGTCGCCCGGATGATCATGTTCGGCCTCAAGTTCGCCGGGGACGTGCCGTTCCGCGAGGTGTACATCACCGGCCTGATCCGGGACGAGAACGGCGACAAGATGTCCAAGTCGAAGGGCAACATCCTGGATCCGCTGGACCTCATCGACGGCATCGACCTGCCGAGCCTGCTTGCCAAGCGCACCACCGGCCTGATGCAGCCGCAACTGAAGCCGCAGATCGAGAAGGCGACGAAGAAGCAGTTCCCCAACGGCATTCCCGACTACGGCACCGATGCACTGCGCTTCACCTTTGCCGCGCTGGCGAGCACCGGCCGCGACATCCGCTTCGACCTCAACCGCATCGAGGGCTACCGCAACTTCTGCAACAAGATCTGGAACGCGGCGCGCTTCGTGCTGATGAACGTCGAGGGACGCGAGCTCGCCCGGGGCGGGGCGGCGGTGGCGTCACTCGGCCTGCCGGATCGCTGGATCCTGTCGCGGCTGAGCAAGACGATCGAGGCGGTCGACGGGCACTTCACGAGCTATCGGTTCGACCTGGCGGCCCGCGCGCTGTACGAATTCATCTGGAACGAGTACTGCGACTGGTACCTGGAGCTGACCAAGCCGATCCTCCAGGACGCCGCCATGCCGCCAGCCGTGCAGGCCGTCACGCGGCGCACGCTGGTGACGGTGCTCGAGGCGCTGTTGCGCGCGATCCACCCGTTCATGCCCTTCATCAGCGAGGAGATCTGGCAGCGGGTCGCCCCGCTGGCGGGTGCCTGTGGCGACTCGATCATGACGCAACGCTGGCCGGACCCCGCCTTCTTTCCGGTGGACGACGAGGCAGAGGCCGAACTGGGCTGGATACAGGGCTTCATCCTGGCGGTCCGGCAGATCCGCGGCGAGATGGACATCGCGCCGGGCAAGCGAATACCCGTGCTCCTCCAGGACGCCACGCCGGATGACACGCGGCTGCTCGCCGTCCACGACCGCTACCTGCGGGAGCTTGCCCGGTTGTCCGGCATCGAGCTGCTGGCGGCCGGCGCCCAGCCGCCGCCCAGCGCCACAGCACTCGTGGGCAGCCTCAGGCTGCTGGTGCCGATCGCCGGCCTGATCGACGTCGCGGCAGAGCGGGCGCGCCTGACCAGGACCCGGCAGAAGGCCGCGACGGACCTGGAGCGGGTCGAACAGAAGCTGGCCACCGAGAGTTTCACGAACCACGCGCCGGAAGCCGTGGTGGCCAGGGAACGTGAGCGCCAGCAGGCGCTGCGCCGCGACCTGGCGAAACTGGACGCCCAGCTGGCCCAGCTGGCCGCGTTGTAAGAGGCACCGGGTTTGGTATCTGGGTATTTGCGCGGCAACGCCG